>CAZOLE010000163.1:0-5080 GCA_964580445.1 uncultured Porphyrobacter sp. | reverse complement strand
TCCCACGAGAGCCCCCAGTGACAAGAGCGACGCGGCCATCAAGGCTAAAAAGTGATTGTAGGTCCATGATCAATATCCACTCATTTCAGCAACACGATTGGCGTGGAAATAGGCATCGCCAAGGAATTCCTGCAAAGCCCGATCGCGCTTCATATAGAGGCCGATGTCGTATTCGTCGGTCATGCCGATGCCGCCGTGCATCTGCACGCCTTCCTTGACTGAAAGGCCGGCTGTCTTGGCAACTTTTGCCTTTGCAACAGACGCCATCAAGTCCGCCTGTTCGCTGCCTCCATCGAGCAATTGCTGCGCTTTGATTGTGACCGCACGAGCGATTTCGACTTCGGAGTAAAGGTGACTTGCGCGGTGCTGAAGCGACTGGAACTCACCGATCAGCTTGCCGAACTGTTTGCGCTGTTTGAGATAGTCGATGGTCATATCCATCGCCCCGCTTGCAACGCCGACGCCCTCTGCCGCTGCGCCGATGCGGCCTGCGGTCAGCATTGCATTCAAGATTTCGCGGCCGCCATCAACTTCGCCAATCACCGCGTCGCCATCAAGCTCAACGCCTTCAAACTTAGTGTGCGTCGCGACCGAACTGTCGACCAAACGCACGGCATTGTGGCTCATATTGGCGGCATCTTTGGGCACTGCGAACAGCGTGACGCCATCATTGTCATCATCTGTGCCGCTAGTGCGCGCAGCTACAACGAGCATGTCGGCGCTGTTGCCTTGGATGACAAAGCTCTTTGAGCCGGTAAGCTTGAAACCATTGCCCGACTTCTCGGCCTTGGTGGTGATGCGACTTGGGCGGTGTTTCGCAGTCTCATCAATCGCCACAGCAAAAACGCTTTCGCCATCAATCAGACCCGGCAAATAGCGACCTTTCAGATCAGCCGACCCGTGTCCCAGAGCCGTGGCCGCGAGCACTGATGAGGTCAGGAATGGCGACGGGGTCAGATTGCGCCCAATCTCTTCGAGTACGATGCCCGCTTCGACGTGGCCCATGCCAAGCCCGCCATCATCTTCAGAGACGAGCATTCCGGTAAAGCCCATTTCGGCCATCTGCTTCCACAGCGCATGGCCAAACCCATCGGGGCAATCGCGGTCGCGAAAATGACGCAGCTGTTTCGCAATATTGCCTTCTTCGGCCATGAAGCCACTGGCGCTATCGGCAAGCATTGCCTGATCTTCATTGTGATAAAGGGGCATCTATCCCATCCTCTCTCGGAATTCACTTTGGTCGAGCCGCCCCTTGATCTTCAGGGCCAGGTCGTATTTGAACGTGCTGCGCGTTATGATCCCGGCAGGTCGAGAATACGCTTGGAAATCACGTTAAGCATGACTTCCGATGTGCCGCCTTCGATCGAGTTGGCTTTGGTCCGCAGCCAATCACGTGAAGGCTTTCCTTCATGCGTCTCCTCGCTTTCCCATTCGAGACTGCGTGAGCCGCCGGTTGCCATCATCAATTCGTGCCGACGCTTATTCAGCTCTGTGCCGACATATTTCATCATGTTCGGCTGTGCCGGATGTGCTTTGCCGACTTTGATCTCGTCGAGGAATTTCTCCCCCATCGCGCCGTAAGCCAACGCGTCGACATCAAACATCGCCATTTCAGCGCGCAGGACAGGATCAAGCTCATCGCCGTTTTTCGCCGCATGG
Organism: uncultured Porphyrobacter sp.; assembly: GCA_964580445.1. GTDB lineage: Bacteria > Pseudomonadota > Alphaproteobacteria > Sphingomonadales > Sphingomonadaceae > Erythrobacter. The sequence continues at coordinate 3,421 of CAZOLE010000163.1, read as the reverse complement.
CGCGTCATCGCAGCACCAATCGCAGCGGTGCGATCACCGCCACCTGCGCCCGAAATCATCTCACGCTCATGGCCCAGCAGATACTTCGCCACGTCCCAGCCGCGATTAATCTCACCCACATAGGCAGGTAGACCCTCGCCATAAGACTTGGGCACTTTCACGTCTTCCATGAATGTTTCGCAGAATGGCGAATTGCCGCTGATCAATTTGATCGGCTTGGTTGAGCAACCTTCATTCGCCGTGTCGAACAGCATGAAGGTGATACCTTGATACTTGTTCTCTTTGTCCGTGCGAACGAGGCAGAAAATCCAGTCGCATTTGTCGGCATAGGAGGTCCACACCTTCTGCCCGTTGACTACCCAGTGATCGCCTTTGTCTTCGCCAAAGGTCTGCAGGGAAACAAGGTCGCTGCCTGAGCCGGGCTCTGAATAGCCCTGACACCAGCGAATTTCGCCACGGGCAATCTGACCAAGGAAGTGCTTTTTCTGTTCTTCAGTGCCGAAGTGCAAAAGCGCTGGGCCGAGCATCCAGATGCCGAAGCTTGACAAAGGAGGGCGCGCATTGATGCGGCTCATTTCCTGACGCAGAACTTTGGCTTCTGCGGGGTTAAGACCCGCGCCGCCATATGCCTTCGGCCAAGCTGGAACGGTATAGCCTTTCGCCACGCAGGCATCGAACCACACCTTTTGTGCGTCGCTTTTGAACGTCCAGTTGCGCCCGCCCCAACACACATCATCTTCATCACGCACCGGCTCGCGCATTTCTGCCGGGCAATTGGCTTCAAGCCATTCACGAGTTTCCTGACGGAACGATTCCAGATCGGACATTAGCCGACTCCTCTTCCAATAAGCTCCCACTTAGCTCTTACGTTATGGGCATTCATGCGCGCGGGGCAAGCGGGAAAAAACGCACTCTGCGATGCCGTAACGTCAAGTCAGTTGCATTCTGCGATGGATTGACGCGGCGGTCCGGAAGCCTACGCTGAACATCGCAAATTTGGGAGAGTTTCGTGAGAAGATTCGCAAGCAATTGCGCATACAGGAGCGGTGTCAGTTGAGCCTTGTTGAAGGAAAATTGCCACTCCGCCTAAAGTTGATCCATGGCTTTGGCGCGGTCGCGTTTGGCGTCAAGGACACTGGCTTTTCCTTCTTCCTGCTGCTGTTTTACAATCAAGTGCTCGGCATGGATGCAGCGCTTGTCAGCGCGGCGTTGCTCATCGCGCTGTTGGTTGATGCAGTGGTCGATCCAATCCTCGGCAATTTGTCCGACCGGACCTACACGCGCTGGGGCCGGCGTCTGCCGTGGTTGTATGCCGCACCCATACCGCTCGCCTTTGCATGGGTGCTGTTGTGGTCTCCGCCGGGCGCGGAAGCTCCCAGCTTTATGGGTCTTGTCGGCATCGCGGTTGTTGTGCGTATTCTCCTTTCGGCTTGCGAAGTGCCTTCCATATCGCTGTTGCCAGAGATCACCTCAGACTATGTCGAGCGCACCACTCTGTTCCGGTATCGCTATCTGTCAGGTTGGCTCGGCGGACTGTTTATGATGATCCTCGCCTATAGCGTATTCCTATCAGGCGAGAACGGACTGCTCCAACGCGATGGCTATTTCAGCTTCGGCCTGTTTGGAGCGATCTTGATGGCGATATCGGTGATGGGATCGGCGCTGGGCCAGCACAAGCTGGTGGCCAATCTCCCCGAAGTGAAACCGCCCCCGTTCAGCATCAAGGCATGCTTTTCCGAGATCTTCGAAGCCTTTAGCGAGAAGGCCTTCCTGATCTTCGCCGCGGGTGGCTTGGCCGCTTATATCAGCCAAGGCATGAACTTTTCGATGTCGAATTACCTGAATGTTTTCGTCTGGCGGTTGGACGCAACCCCGCTGGGCGATGGCGGCACGACAATGCTCAATTTCTATCCGATTGCGCTGTTCCTCTCTGTCATTTTGATGTTCTTTATCGTCGGCCCGATGCACAATCGGATGGGCAAACCAAAGAGCGCAGCAATCTCCGCAATTGCATCACTAGTGATCCTTCTATCGCCCTATGCCGCTTTGCTGTTGGACCTTTGGCCGGAGGTCGGCTCGATGACATCGGCGCTCCTTCTTTACGGCTTGTTGGTGCCCGGAAATGCGCTAGCGATTGTAGTCATGGTGTCGGCTTCCTCCATGATCGCTGAGATTGTCGAGGCCTATCAAGAACGCACCGGAATTCGGGCGGAGGGCGCGTTTTATTCGGGCAATTGGCTCGTCCAAAAATGCGCCACTGGCATGGGCATTTTCCTATCGGGCCAGTTCCTGTCTATAGCCCAGCTTTCTCCTTCGGCAGACCCGGCGGGTGTGCCCGAGGGGGTGATCAGCGATCTCGTGATCTATTTCGGCAGCGCAACCATCGCGTTGACCTGTATCGCAGCGTTTTGGCTTGGTCGGTTTCCGATCAGTCGCGAAGACCACGAAGCGCGGGTTGCAACACTCGCCGCACGCTCAGCTGAGGAAGGTCCAGCACAGTAAATTCATAAAATCATAGCTTGGCGCGGACCACGGACCGTGCCACGGCTTTCAATCAACAGCACAAAGCAATTTAAGACTAGAGAGGACTTCCCCGATGGATTTCGAACCAACTGAACGTCAGGCCTATTGGGCCGGCCGCGTCCGCGACTTTATCGAAACGCATGTTCGCCCGGAAATGGGAACCTATAAGGCACAGGACGCCGAGGGTGATCGCTGGAAAGTCATCCAGATCATCGAAGACAAGAAGAAGATCGCCAAAGAAGCCGGTCTTTGGAACCTGTTTATGCCGCCGCGTAATGACAGCCACCACCATGTTGACGATACGTTCGAGTTCGAAGGCCCCGGCCTCACGAACCTAGAATACGCGCTTTGTGCCGAAGAGATGGGCCGCATCACATGGGCCAGCGAAGTCTTCAATTGCTCCGCACCGGACACCGGCAATATGGAAGTGTTCCACCGCTATGGTTCGCGCGAACATAAGGACAAGTGGCTGACCCCGCTCATGAATGGCGAGATCCGCTCCGCGTTCCTTATGACCGAGCCTTACACCGCTTCTTCGGACGCGACCAACATCGAAACCCGCATTGAACGCGATGGCGACGAATACGTCATAAACGGCCGCAAATGGTGGTCTTCGGGCCTCGGCGATCCGCGTTGCAAAATCGCCATCGTGATGGGCAAAACAGATTTCGGAGCGAAACGCCACGCTCAGCAGAGCCAGGTGCTGATGCCGATCGACTCGCCCGGCGTAAACATCATCCGTCACCTGCCAGTCTTCGGTTACGACGATGCGCCGCACGGCCACATGGAAGTCGAAATGAAGGATGTCCGCGTTCCCGTCAGCAACGTGCTGCTGGGCGAAGGTCGCGGGTTTGAAATCGCGCAAGGCCGCCTTGGGCCGGGCCGTATCCACCACTGC
>CAZOLE010000162.1:0-5103 GCA_964580445.1 uncultured Porphyrobacter sp. | reverse complement strand
CAGCAATCGCAAATACACTGGTAACAAACCACTTAGTCAATCGCACTGCACACACTCCTTTGCATCATCTGCCAATCAATATCGAACTATCATCATTGCGCCCACGGCAATGAGGTAAAGACCAAAAACGCGACGCAACGCTGCTGGTTTCAACTTGTGAGCCGCCGCTACCCCAAGCGGTGCAAACATCACAGATGTTGCGACGATCACAAGGGCTGCGGGAACGCTGACATAGCCGACCGATCCCCATGGCAGGCCGGGCTGGTTCCAGCCGATAATCGCAAATCCAATCGCACCGGGAATCGCGATGATCGCGCCCATCCCCGCAGCCGTGCCAATCGCGCGGTGGATCGGTGTCCCGCTCAACGTCATCACCAGCGTTGTCAGTGTCCCACCCCCGATGCCTAGCAAAGCGGAAAACGCGCCGAGCGATCCAGCAAATCCTGCGCGCACGGCTCCGGTTGGCAGGGAGGAAAGGACCGGTTTTTGCGCCTTTGCTGGCAGCAAGAAATAGATTGCAAAGCACAATACACCGATAGCAAAGATCAGGGCCAACTGCCCGCCCGTCACGTAATCCGCGATAAACGCGCCGCCTGCGGTGCCAAGCACCACCCAGATCGCCCAGCTGCGCAGCACTGAAAAATCAACAGAGCCGCGCCTAGAGTGGCTTTCCGCCGAGCGAATGGACGTAAAAATGATCGTCGCCAAGGACGTGCCAATGGCTAGATGGGCCGCTTGCTGAGGATCGACGCCCAGATAGGGAAGCAGCAGCACTAAAGCGGGCACCACGACAAACCCCCCTCCGATGCCGAACAAGCCACCAGCAAAGCCCGCGACCGCTCCGGCGAGCAGCAACGCAGGTATGGCTATTGTCAGAGAAGGGATATCGCCCACAGCCGGAATCTATAGCCGCACATTCGCATTATCCAAGCGCTTTGCCACGAGCCGTCAGTCTGATCCGATAGGCGATACAAAAATGCAATTGTTAAGTTTAGGCCTTCGATCTCGGCCCTGCCATTCAAGCGGCACAATGGCCCAACGCATCGCAACGGACCAAATGGTGAATTAGGTGCCCAGAGTGCTGAAGTCTCCTCTGAAATAGGTAAGTGGCGCGGCGCCGTTATTAGCTTCGACCCCAACCACTTCACCAAATATCATTGTGTGATCTCCCGCGGGATAGAGCGACCATTGGCGGCAGTGTATTGTCGCAATCGCGCCCGCAATGACGGGCAACCCGCTTTCGGTCCAAACGAAGTCCTGCAGCCGCATTTCGCTATGGCCAGGTCTCGCATAGCGCGCCGCAACCTCGCGTTGCCCATCACCCAGTATGCTAACCGCAAAGTCGCGTGCCTCGGAATACAACGCAAACTGGCTCGATGTGTTTTGAATGCTCCAACAAACTAACATCGGATCAAGCGATACTGACACTAATGAGTTGGCAGTAAAGCCGCGTGGTTCACCTTCAGTTGCCGCTGACACGACGCTGACCCCGGTAGGGAACAGGCTCATTGTCTGGCGAAACGCTTCCGCGTCGACCGCATTGGTCAAACTGTCGTTTCGCACTTAGGTCTCCGCTCAAAATTGGAACAGTTGCCCTGCCTTTCATTGAGCGCTCGACACTTGTCAATCGAACCCCGCACGATCCCAGCGCGTCAATTGCTGGAATCTTTTAAAGTTGGGCACTTTTTGTCAGGCTCGGCGTTGTTTGACCAATATCTTTGTGAGGAGCCACTCCTCGAAAGACTTTCACAAAAGGGCTAACAAATGATCGACCGCGTGGGAACGGCGCTACGGGACTTCTTGAAACAGGAAAGCGCGGGCGGGATCATGCTGATTATCGCTGCGGCGCTGGCTCTCATCATAGCGAACAGCCCGCTTGCTGAGAGCTATTTCGGCACTCTCAACTCCAAACTCAACGTGTCTTTCGGAGATATTGAGATCAACAAAGGGCTGATTTTGTGGATCAATGACGGGCTGATGGCGGTGTTTTTCTTCCTCATCGGGCTCGAAGTGAAGCGCGAAGTGATTGAAGGCCAGCTTTCGACTTGGGACAAAGCATCCTTGCCATTGGTCGCAGCGATTGGCGGCATGGCGATCCCCGCGTTGATCTTTCTTAGCCTCAATTACAATCAACCCGACACGATCAACGGCTGGGCCATTCCCGCAGCAACCGACATCGCCTTTGCGCTTGGCATCCTTTCGCTTCTGGGTCCGAGGGTGCCGGTGGCTCTGAAAGCGTTGCTGCTCGCTATTGCTGTTATTGACGATATTGGCGCGATTACCATTATCGCTCTGTTCTACTCCGGCGATCTCGACACGCAGATGTTGCTGGGCGCAGGCATTACACTGGCGGCTTTAGTCGCGACCAGCCGCATGCGGATCGGATCGAGCCTGCCTTACATTGTAATGACCGTCATTATGTGGGTGTTTGTCCTAAAATCAGGCGTCCACGCAACGCTTGCCGGTGTTGCTGCTGCCGCGACTGTACCAATGCTGGCTCGCAATGGCCGCCGCTTGCTTGAAGAGATGGAACATGGCCTCCATTATTGGGTGGCGTTCCTCATTATCCCGATCTTCGGCTTTGCCAACGCGGGAGTTTCTTTAATCGGCCTATCGCCTTCCGATCTGCTCCAGCCACTGCCGCTAGGCATCGCGTTGGGACTGCTCATCGGCAAGCAGGTTGGAATTGTCGGCTTTGCTTGGCTCGCGGTGAAAGCGGGCATCGCAAAGCTCCCGGAGAATGTTGGTTGGCGCAAAATCCACGCACTTTCGCTGCTTGCCGCAATTGGTTTCACGATGAGCCTGTTTATCGGCAACCTCGCCTTTGAGGATCAAGCAACGGTTGATGCGGTAAAACTTGGAGTCCTGTCAGGATCGCTGATTGCGGCGCTCGCCGGGTTCTTTATGCTGCGCGCTACTCTGCCAGATGTCCCGGCTGAGCCAGACGCTTCGGGTAAGGTCGAGGCCAACAGCGCTTAAACAAAGGTCCTATGCAGCCCAATCATGCAATACTGCCGGTCAATGGTATCGAGCTGTCTTATTTCGAGTGGCCCGGTAAGAACTCGGACACGCCAACGCTGGTGTTCGCGCATGCCACTGGGTTTCATGCGAGGGTATTCGACGCGATTATCGAGCGCTTCGCTGGCCACCGAGCGATCAGCATAGACCTGCGCGGACATGGCCGTTCAACCGGCGGTCCGATTACGCATTGGCAGCAGGTCAGTGACGATGTGAACGCGCTGATCGGGCATCTGGGCATCGCTCAGGCGGTTGGCATTGGCCATTCGATGGGCGCGCATACCTTGCTCCAATGCGCAGCAGATTCACCTAAGGCGTTTCGCCAACTTGTACTCTTTGATCCGGTCATTCTGATGCCCGACTACTACAACAACGATTCTGCCGAGGCTACCAACAGCGAACCTCATCCCACCAGCCGCCGCAAACGCGATTTTGCCTCTTTAGAAGAGATGATCGTACGATTTAAGACACGCGAGCCTTACGCATTGTTCGACCCACGCGTGTTTGAGGACTATTGCCGCTTTGGCTTGCTCCCTATCAGAGAAGCATTCGAGCTTGCCTGCCCACCTGAAGTGGAAGCGAGCGTCTATGAATCAAGCCGCAGCAATGCCTCGATCATTGAGACGGCAGCAAATACTGATGTTCCAGCACTCATCGTCCGCGCTCAGCAAACCCAGATGATGGATTTCAAAGGTTCTCCAACCTGGCCTGAACTCGCGTCAACAATGGCGCACGGTACGGATTTGTACCGCCCAGACCGCACCCATTTTCACCCGCTTGAAGACCCCGCCGATGCGACAAAGATCATTGCAAAGGCAATCGTCAGTCACGCTTGAGCGGCTTCCAGAACGTCAGCAAAATCCTGGCGCACCTGCTCCAGTTCAGCAAGCGCAGGCGAGACCATATTGCGTCGGATAGTCGCCGCATGCCCGCCATAAAATTGGCGCAGTTGCTCACGCAGCGGATTGTTGAGTGCCACCGAACGTGTCAGCCACAAAGCAATGCCATGCGCGCGAGCAAGGCTCTCGCCCGGCACGCGTTCAGGCGAACGACTTAAGGCTAGCACCGATTGCCCCAAGGCTGCGATCACTTCTTCCAAACAAATCCGCGTCAGATCAGCACCATCAGACGCTTCGATCCGCGCATCGACTTCGACCCGGCGATAAGCATTATCAGGGGCATTTTTGAGCATTTGCATGATCTATCCTGCCTTAGCTTTGGTTAAACGCGTCAATCTGTTGCTGAAGGAAGGTTAGCGTCGATTGCGACGCTGCAACCCGAACCTCTGCAGAGATCAAGCTGCTGGTGAGCCGCTCGCGCAAGCTCTCTTGCTGCTCTGCGATGCGTTCGAGCCTGTCGTCATTGTTTTCCATCAGCGTTTCGTAGCGAGAAACCGATCCTCCCAGCGAACCCGGATCGCTCGACAAGGTGTTGTCGCGCGCCAGCTTGTCCATTGTCCCAAACACTCCGAACGCGCCGGTTGTGAACATTGCTGCGGTGCCCCCTGGGCTGGTCGCCAGCGTTTCGGCAAGCCGCGCGGTGTCGAGACTGAACGTCCCATCAGTATTCAGCGAAAGCCCAAGGTCCGCAAGCGTGCTAGGCTCGCCTTCATCGGCGGTTGGCATCACGGTTTGCGTCGTCAGATCGCGCAAGTCGCTGCGCAGATTGCGCGCGCCAGAATCGCTGCCCAGCAATCCGCCGAGCGGCGCTGCGGCCTCGTTCAATTGCGCGGCCACGGCGTTCAAAGAGACGACAAAATCGTCCATCACCTCTGAAATTGCTGACAAATCGGTTTCGAAGCTCACAGTTGTCGGCGCGCCAGTGTTCGTGCTTGTGAGGTTCAGCGTCATGCCCTCCGGCAATCCGGTCACCGTGTTACTGGCGTTCGACATTTGCACGGTATCGAGCACGAACAGCGCATCTTGCGAGCTTTCACGCAATTCGCCGGCATCATTTGTCGGATCCCAGGAAAGGTACGACAAATCACCAACCGTTGGGCTTGGCGACGAAGCGCTGCTTTGGCCATCCAGCACAAATCCGCTTTGCGCGCCGTCCTGACCTTTGATGACCAATTGCGCGCCATTG
>CAZOLE010000161.1:0-5114 GCA_964580445.1 uncultured Porphyrobacter sp. | reverse complement strand
GTACCAACCGAGCGCATCATGCATCGTCTCCTTTAGCGGCGCGACCCCCAAGAATATGATCAGAGACTAGTGTTTTTCGCCAGCCTTCGCAATCGACCTGTGACCATTGTGGCTACTTTTGCACATGGGCAAAGGGTCGATTCTACATCCGCAGCAAGCAAGCGCCCCATGTAAAGCCACCGCCCATCGCTTCGAGCATCACCAAATCGCCGCTCTTAATGCGTCCATCACGGCGAGCCAGATCAAGCGCGAGCGGAACAGATGCGGCCGATGTATTGGCATGTTGATCGACTGTTACAACGATTTTTTCCGGTGGAATGCCGAGCTTCTTAGCGGTCGCATCAAGGATCCGCGCATTGGCCTGATGTGGCACAATCCAATCCAAGTCACTCGCGGAAACGCCAGCCGCTTCAATCACTTCGCCGAGCACTTGAGCTAGGTTTACGACGGCATGGCGGAACACTTCACGTCCCCTCATCCGAAGATGTCCGACCGTTTGTGTAGTCGACGGTCCACCATCAACATAAAGCAGGTCATGCTGCGCACCATCAGCGTGAAGCCTGCTTGCTAGCACGCCGCTATTGCCTTCACTTAGACCCGGCGATTCCAACACAACCGCACCAGCTCCATCACCAAACAACACGCAGGTTGTTCGATCACTCCAATCGAGAATTCTGCTGAAAGTTTCTGCACCAATGACCAATGCCCGCGTGCCGGTGCCGGTTCTAAGCAACGAATCGGCAGTGGTCATCGCGTAGAGAAAGCCCGAGCAAACCGCCGCCACGTCAAACGCTACGCCGCCATTGCAGCCCAGAGCATGCTGAACCTTGGTCGCAGTCGCAGGAAATGTGTTGTCCGGTGTTGCCGCCGCCAGCACGACCAAATCAATATCCGCTGGCGTCAAACCTGCATCGTCCAGTGCGGCTTTCCAAGCAGCGATTGCTAGGCTTGCCGTGGTCTCATCTTCGCCAGCGATATAGCGTTGACGAATGCCAGTACGCTCGACAATCCACTCATCCGAAGTGTCAATTTGCTCGGCCAGCTCTGCGTTGGAAACCACGCGCTTGGGCAGAGCAGAGCCGGTTCCCAGCAATCGCGAACCTATCACGCTGCCGCCTCGCAATCAGGTGTGTCAGTAGACGGCTTGGACGATTTGCCATTGCCGTTTTCGCGAAGGACATCCTCGCCCAACTCCGCCAAATCCTCAGCGATCCGCTCAGTCAGCTTATTGGAAATCAGGCTAGCAGTTACCGCCACCGCATGCGCCACACCTTTGGCAGTCGCACTTCCATGGCTTTTCACAACAAGACCATTGAGGCCAAGAAACACCCCGCCATTGTGATTGTTGGGGTCGAGATGATGGCGCAGCAACTCGGTCGCTGGCCGCGATACGAGAAAGCCGAATTTCGACCGGATCGAACTAGAAAAAGCCTGCTTGAGCAAGTCCGTCACGAACCGCGCTGAACCTTCGATCGCCTTCAAAGCGATATTGCCAGAAAAACCATCGGTCACAACAACATCGGTCTCGCCGCGATTGATCTTGTCGGATTCTACAAACCCATTGAAGCGCAAGGCCAGCCCGCCCTCTTCTTTATCGCTAGCGGCCTGCAACAGCGCAGCTGCATCGCGCAGGTCCTCGGTGCCTTTAATCTCTTCGGTTCCGATGTTCAAAAGGCTGACGCTTGGCCGTTCAAATCCGTTGACGATCCGCGAATAGGCCGCGCCCATCACCGCATATTGCACAAGATTGCGCGCGTTGGCTTCGGTGTTCGCACCCAGATCGAGCATCACCACATCATGCGGTTTAAGAGTGGGCATAAGCGCCGCCAATGCTGGACGGTCGATCCCAGGCATCGTGCGCAGTGCAATCTTGCTCATCGCCATAAGAGCGCCGGTGTTACCCGCGCTGATCGCAGCGCCCGCGTCGCCCACCTTCACCGCATTGACAGCAAGGCCCATCGAAGTGGTCTTAGCACGGCGAATGGCCCGACTTGGCAGTTCATCGCCGGCCACAACATCATCGCAATGCAAAATTTCTGAAGCACCGCGCATGTTCGGGTGACCATCGAGCGCGCGTTTAATCCGCGTCTCGTCGCCAACAAGCAGGAATTGGAAGTCATCATGCTCCCGGCGCGCCAAAGCAGCGCCTTCGACCATGGTGCGTACACCCTCATCACCGCCCATCGCGTCAATGGCGATACGCGGCAGAGTCATGCTTCCATTCCTTTCACTAGAAAGGCGATTAGATGCCCTTAGGCACAATCACTTCGCGGCCATTATAGTAGCCGCAATGAGGGCACAGATTGTGCGGGCGCTTAAGCTCGCCACAATTCTGGCATTCGTGGAACGCTTCGACTTTCAGCGAATCATGCGCCCGGCGATTGCCACGACGATGTGGCGATACTTTTCTCTTTGGGACAGCCATGGCGGCACCAATTCCTCAAATAAATACGTGTCTCAGCGCCATTCAGCGCCTCATGTTTGGATCGCCTGTAGGACAAGGGCGCGGTGCACACAAGGATTACCCTTGCAACGCCTCCGTACCGTCCATGGCGGGAAGGCGCGGCACATAGCAAGTTTTTCACGCGTTGCAAGCACGCAGCGTTACGCTTAGCAGGGCACAATTAGAAAAAAGAGGGGCGAGTATGACACTTCTACCGGTAACGCTGGCAGCTGCAGCAGCTGCGGCGATCCTAAATATCTGGCTTTCGATCCGTATAGGAGCAGTCCGACAGGCTGCAGAAATTAGCATCGGAGATGGCGGGAATGAAGCGTTGGAACGCCGGATGCGCGCGCAGGCGAACTTCATTGAGAACACGCCCCTCCTGCTAATCCTCGTTGCAGTGATTGAGCTGAGCGGCAAAGGGAGCTGGTGGCTCGCTTATGTTGCTGGCGTCTATATGATCGCCCGGATCGCGCATGCTTACGGTATGGATGGCGGCTCTTTCCAGATCGGTCGGATGATCGGAACGCTCGTTACAATGCTTTTTTCGCTGGGTTTAGCGATCGTCGCGGCGTTAATTGGCGCAGGGGTTATGTAAGGTTCTTGTCGGAGCCGAGTGAAAGCAGCTCGGCTTCGCCACTGGAAAATACACGTTCACAATCTCCCGCTAAGAAAGCGCGTAATCGCTCACAAAGGCGTTGGTCTTGCGCTCCTGGCCAAAGGTGCTGGTCGGTCCATGGCCGGGAATGAACGTGATATCCTCACCCAATGGCCACAGGCGCTTGGTGATGGAGTCGATCAAGTCCTGATGATTGCCGCGCGGGAAATCGGTGCGTCCGATTGACCCTTGGAACAACACATCACCGACAATCGCAAATTTGCTGGGTCCGTGGACGAAGACCACATGACCAGGCGTGTGACCGGGGCAATGGATAACATCGAGCGTTAATTCGCCAACAGTGACCGTGTCGCCATGCTCAAGCCACCGGTCCGGCTCAAAGCTCTTCGCTTCCATCCCATAGCGCGCGCCATCGGCGTCGAGTTTTTCAATCCAGAACAGATCGTCTTTATGCGGCCCTTCAATCGGCAGGCCCAACTCTTCGGCCAGCATTCCGGCCTGCCCACAATGATCGAGATGGCCGTGCGTGATCAGGATCTTCTCCAGCGTCACGCCCACTTTCGCTATGCCCTCTTTCAGTTTGTCGAGGTCACCGCCCGGATCGGTCAGCGCCGCTTTCATGGTTTTAGTGCACCAGATCAGCGAGCAGTTCTGCTGAAGCGGCGTCACCGGAATAATCGCGGCTTTCATGGGTGGGATCCGTTGGTCAGTCATGCTGGCCTATGTGGGCTAAATCCGCCCGCCTTTCCAGACCACTCTGCCAATAATCTCAATATCCGCTTCTTCAACTTGGACCGGAGGGTATGCGAGGTTTTGCGAAAGCAGCGAATATCGCCCTCCCCCAGCACTCGCGACCCGCTTGACCATCAAGGTCTCGCCTAGCCGCACGACATGCACCCCATCGCGGAACGTTAGCGAGGAGCGGTCGACCAGAATTTCATCACCATCATTGAGCAGCGGCTCCATCGAATCGCCCTCAACCGTGATGGCAGAGAGCCTCGCGTTTTGGAGGCCTTGCTCGGTCAGCCAACGACGCGAGAAGCTGAAAGCATCGAAAGCCTGCTCTTTGCCCGGCAATAGTCCAGGCCCCGCCGACGCACCAATATCCAGCCGGGGGACTTCGACAAAATCACCGTTTGATTGTGCAGACATTGCGGCGGAGTAGGATTTTTCCTTCGAATCAAGCTGACCTTCACGCAGCTCACCCTCCTCCACACCGAAGAACCGCGCGAGCGTGTGGCGGTCACTCTCTTCCAGCTTTCGCGGCGATCCCTTGCGGATGAATTGCTGCAAGTATGTCGGGTTTCGCCCTAGCAGCTCGGAGAGGCTTGCAAGGCTGACCCCGCGCTCTTGCGACAGTTCGAGCAGTCGACGGCGAGGCCCTTCAGGCGGATCTCCAGAGGCTTTCATCATTTTTCCTTCCTACATGATGTATTTTTCCTAGACAAGTAGGATTTCCACTGGAACATTAAGAGAACATTGAGCGATTCGTTCCACTCGCACTGTCCGCGAATGGCTCGATTGTTTGACCATTAGGGGAACAGACATGTTGATCAGATGCATCGAAAATTTCTTACGCGAACACGAAATGCCGGCGACCAAATTCGGAAGGCTCGCTGCGCATGATCCGCGCTTTGTTCTCGACCTCAGGATGGGCCGCATACCGCGCGCCGCCACCGAAGCGCGCACCCGAAAATGGATGCGTGACTTTGCGCAAAACCCGGTCGCCACACCGCAATTTGAAGGGAGCTGAACCATGTTCATCGACACTCAGTTTGAAACCAAATCTGCCGATCCCATGGCCAGCACTACTCCGACTCGCAGAGCGCGCCGCTATCGCCCCAAACGCACAACGTCTGATCGCGTTCGTGAAGCCATCCTGACACTCGCAGAGGGGAGTGCGGACTTGCTAACCCATGAAGAAAGCGCGTGGTCCTCGATCACTTTTTCGGGCACGCGGCATGAAATGATGCTGGACTTCAACGGCGCGCGAGCGGTTGCTGCGGGCGAGGAGTTTATCGCGAATTTGCCCGACCACGAATTTCGCATACC
>CAZOLE010000160.1:0-5122 GCA_964580445.1 uncultured Porphyrobacter sp. | reverse complement strand
CTACTATGCGCTGACGACGCGGTTGCGGCTGAGGCGGTGGCGGCACAAAGCGATTGCGCGGATCCTTGATCAGGATCGGCCCTTTCACCTGGCGCGGCTGACGCTCTTGCGACTTACCGTCTGCGGTCGTGAACTGCGGATCTTCCGTATTCAACGGCTCCGCGATGCGCACTGCACCCCCTTGCATCAACGCAACGCCAGCAGCGGCTGCGGAGAGCTTTGCAATAGCCAGTTTGAGCGACATAATTAAAACCTTGTTTTTCCGGTGGATCCGCTGCGGCCCACCCGCAACTTCACCAAATCCAAGGCTGTAATGATCTCAAGTCGGTCTGCACTGCAACGGGATTAACCACGATTGAGAGCGCCTAAGCCGCAGAAATGGCTCGAATCCGTTCGATTTCAGGGGGCGTGTCCCAGATTGATACCGATTGCGCAGGTCTGGTTATCAGATTGGTTAGGATATTGCTTAGCTATCGCCGTCAAACAGGCCGGATTGGGGAATCGGGTCCTGCTTGGGAGGAGACATTTCCAAATGCTCCCAACCCGCATCATTGAGCATGCGCCCGCGCGCCGTGCGCGCCAACAGGCCAAGCTGAATGAGGTAGGGTTCCACCACATCTTCGACGGTGTCGCGCGGCTCCGCCAGCCCCGCCGCGAGCGTCTCAACTCCTACCGGGCCACCTTTGTAAGTGGTTGCAATCATGGAGAGATAGCGGCGATCCATCGAATCAAGGCCAAGCCGATCAATCTCCAACCGGGTCAGCGCATTATCCGCCATTGCTCTTGTGACGGTCTCTTGTCCGGCGACATGCGCAAAGTCGCGCACGCGACGTAATAGCCGCCCTGCGACTCGCGGCGTCCCGCGTGAACGGCGCGCAATCTCGCGCGCACCCGTGGGGTCTATATTCAGGCCGAGCAGCCTCGCACCGCGCGTCACTACCTGATCCAGCTCATCATGGTTGTAGAATTGCAGCCGCACTGGAATACCAAAGCGGTCGCGCAAAGGCGTGGTCAGCAGCCCCTGCCGCGTGGTCGCTCCAATCAAGGTGAAGGGCGGCAAGTCGATCCGAACCGAGCGCGCCGATGGCCCCTCTCCGATGATAATGTCGAGCGCGCGGTCCTCCATTGCGGGGTACAGCACTTCTTCGACAACAGGGTTGAGCCGGTGAATTTCATCAATGAAGAGCACATCATGCCGCTCAAGATTGGTGAGCAACGCGGCCAGATCACCCGCTTTTGCGATCACTGGACCGGAAGTCGCGCGGAAACCCACGCCAAGCTCCGCCGCAACGATCTGCGCCAGCGTTGTCTTGCCCAGCCCCGGTGGACCAAAGAACAAAGTATGGTCCATCGCCTCGCCGCGCGACTTCGCACTGTCAATAAAGACCCGCAGATTATCGCGCGCGGCCTCCTGCCCGATAAACTCAGACAGCGACTTTGGCCGCAGCGCCTGATCGGGGTCGCCGGGTTGGGCGTTGCCCGAATGGATGGGAAGATCGTCAGGTTCGCTCATCACTCTGGAAAATCTAACAGGGCCTTTCGCCGAGTGAATTTGGGCTGGAACAGTTGACCGCCATTCACAAACACCGGCTCGCCATCCTCACCGTTCAAAAGCGTTCCAACTACATAGTAGATGCCGGGTTTTGGAATGGCCACAGAATCGCAGCTGGTTCCAATCGGTTTGATAATTTTCAAACGGCCCTTCGCACGATCAATTGTGCTTGATTGGACCGGTTCATCTGTAAGCCTATGCACATCGATCAGGTCGCGATCGTACACATTGCGAAGCGAATAGGATGTGATCCGGACACGGTATTGCACCATCCCCTCTGGAACATCAGCAGCCTTTTCGGCGGCGAATAAGTCGAACTGGCTCTCAAACTGCGGTCCTTGGCAGGCCACTGCAGCCGACCCGGCAAAGGAGCCGAGCACTACGGCCAAGCCAAAAGTTGCGGCTGCTAGTCTTGATTTCGTCATCAGGTTAAACCCTCCTGACCCGCTGGATTGCACCGACCGGATTGCGCGATGGTGAACAATCTCCGCCACTTTTCGGGTGGAAGCGGCTTGCTGATGCATCAAGCTGCATCACCCGGCCGCCTTTTTCAGCGCCACGCGGATCAGATCGCCTTCGCCTGCATCTTCGCCCAATTCTTCAACCGCCCGCGCAACCGCTTGTGCGGCCACGGCGGGTTTGAAGCCAAGGTTTTCCAAGGCGCTAGCGGCATCGGCGCTCGCTCTGCCTTTGGGGGCTGCTCCGCCCAATGCAACACCAACCGCTCCACCACCGGGCAGCGCGCCGGCTTTGTCCTTCAACTCATTGACGATCCGGCTGGCTAGCTTTGGCCCAACGCCATTCGCCCGCGTGACTGCTGTCGCATCGCCGGCAGCGCATGCATCGCGCACTTCGCCGGTCGACAGCGCAGAAAGGATCGCGAGCGCGACCTTGCTGCCCACTCCTTGAACCGTGGTCAGCAATCTGAACCAATCGCGCTCTGCGCTTTCGGCAAAACCGAGCAAGCGCATATCATTCTCGCTCACCTGCAAGTCGGTGTGGATGGTGCAGCCCTCGCCCACTTCGCCCAAAGCCGCCAGCGTCTTGGTCGAGCAATGGACGAGATAACCCACGCCTTGCACATCGACGATTGCCCAGTCATCGCCGGTTTCATCGAGCCTGCCAGAGAGTTTCGCGATCATGGTATGTTCTTGGCGCATAGCATTGCGTTACGCCAGTGATTATGGACACAGACCCACAGTTGCGCCACAGGGCTAAGCCATGAGCTGGAACACATTCGGACGCGTTTTGCGATTTACCACTTGGGGTGAGAGCCATGGCCCTGGCTTGGGCGCGGTGCTGGACGGGTGCCCGCCGGGATTGCCTTTACGCGCTGAGGATATTCAGCCCTTTATGGATGCGCGCAAACCCGGCCAATCCAAGTTCACAACGCAGCGCAAAGAAGATGATCTGGTCAAAATCCTCTCCGGCGTGTTTGAGGACACAACCACCGGAACGCCGATCCATCTGATGATCGAAAACACCGATCAGCGCTCCAAGGACTATTCCGAAATCGCCAAAAGCTATCGCCCCGGTCACGCCGATTACGTCTACGACGCAAAATATGGCATCCGTGACTATCGCGGCGGCGGGCGTTCTTCGGCGCGGGAAACAGCCGCGCGGGTTGCCGCCGGCGCGGTGGTGCGGGCGATCATCCCAGACGTGACAATCCATGCTTATGTTTGCGAGCTTGGCGGTGATGCAATCAACCGCAATGCGATTGATTTTGATGAGATTGGCAACAACCCATTCTTCTGTCCCGACCCTGAGGCCGCCAAACGCTGGGAAGAGAAAGTCGATACTGCGCGCAAAGCCGGTTCGTCCTTGGGCGCGGTGGTTGAATGCGTCGCACTTGGAGTGCCTGCCGGATGGGGAGCGCCTGTCTATGCCAAGCTCGACAGCGATCTTGCCGCAGCAATGATGACCATCAATGCCACCAAAGGCGTGGAGATCGGCGACGGATTTGAAGCAGCGAGACTGACTGGCGAAGAGAACGCCGATGCCATGTCGCCCGGCGATGATGGCAGACCTGTTTTCGCGAGCAATCACGCGGGCGGCACCGCAGGCGGCATTTCAACCGGACAGCCTGTGGTTTGCCGGGTGGCGTTCAAACCGACATCCTCAATCCTAACGCCGGTGGACTCGATCAATTCCGATGGCGAGGCGACACAAGTGCGAACCAAAGGACGCCACGATCCGTGCGTTGGCATTCGCGGCGCACCTGTGGTCGAAGCGATGATGGCATTGGTGCTGGCCGATCACAAATTGCTGCACCGCGCTCAAACGGGTTAAACGCAAATTACGCGCGGCAGGCCGAGCCAGATATGCGGTCATTGGGGGAACTCCCATTAAATCGGAAAACCCGATCAATATGCGCAGATTAATCGCATGGACTAATCACAGCCCAGCTTCCATGTGCTAGTCATTAACAGGTGAAAGCGCCCCGATTCCCTTGGGTCAGCTTAGAAAATGGAGAAACATCATGGATGCGAAGACCGGTGAAATGAGTGGTGGTTGCCCGTTCCACGGAGATGCAGGCCCGCGTGGACTTTTTGGTCGCACCAATCGCGATTGGTGGCCTCAGACTATGGAGCTAGGCATCCTGACCGAGGGTGGCCGCAGCGCTAACCCATTGGGCGAAGATTTTGACTATGCCGAAGCGTTCAACGCGATCGACTATACAGCGCTGAAAGCAGATCTGACCGCATTGATGACTGACGATCAGGAATGGTGGCCAGCCGATTATGGTCATTACGGTCCGTTTTTCATTCGTATGACCTGGCACGCAGCCGGCACTTATCGCACAGGCGATGGTCGCGGCGGTGCTGGCTCCGGCCAACAACGTTTTGCCCCACTCAACAGTTGGCCTGACAATGGCAACCTCGATAAGGCTCGGCGTCTGCTTTGGCCGATCAAACAGAAGTACGGCAAACAGATCAGCTGGGCTGACCTTTTCATTCTCGCCGGTAATGTCGCAATTGAGAGCATGGGCGGTCCAGTCTTTGGCTTTGGCGGTGGCCGTGCCGACGTGTTCGAGCCTGAGACAACATATTGGGGCACAGAAGATTTGTGGGTTGATAGCGGCGCGCCAACCCGGATCCAGCCTGACAAGGGCATGGAGTTGGAAAACCCGCTCGCTGCGATCCAAATGGGTCTGATTTACGTCAACCCAGAGGGGCCAGGCGGCGATCCGCATGACGCCGAAGGTATGGCGCGCGATATGCGTCAAACTTTTGCCAATATGGCCATGAATGATGAAGAAGTTGTCGCTCTAACCGCAGGCGGCCATGCCTTTGGTAAGGGCCACGGCGCTGCTCCATCGGACACATTCAGCGACTCGCCTGAGAGCGAAGCGCTTGAGAAGCAGGCGCTTGGTTGGCTAACTGATCAAAGCGAAATTGACGCTGGCAACATCACCACATCAGGCATCGAAGGCGCTTGGTCGAACAATCCAACCCAATGGAGCCATGATTATCTGCGCTTACTGTTCAAATATGATTTTGAGCTGGTTCAAAGCCCAGCGGGCGCAAACCAATGGCAACCCGTAGACCAGTCTGAAGAGGATATGGC
>CAZOLE010000159.1:0-5140 GCA_964580445.1 uncultured Porphyrobacter sp. | reverse complement strand
GTTTGGATCGGTTGCGCTTTTCGCAAGCACAGACTTTTTCGAGCAAGAGCGGCGGTTCGTTGCGTACTTTGAGCAATCAGTAAACGGTCTGAACGTCGGTGCGCCGGTCAAGTTTCGCGGCATACCCATAGGGGAGGTCGAAGAAATCGAAGGGGTTTATAACCCCGAGACAAGCGCCGTGCGTCCACGTGTAGTGATAGCAGTTAGCCCCGAGCGTATGACCAATGCCCGGCTTGAAGGTGATGAATACACTTTGTTTCAAGGTCTGGTTGCAAATGGCATGCGCGGTTCGCTCAAATCGCAGAGCATATTGACTGGGCAGCTCTATGTGTCGCTCGATTTCTATGAAAAGGAGCCGGTGAGACTTCTCGGTAGTTCGCAAGACGAGCACCCTGAAATGCCAACAGTCGAGACAGGCCTGGGTGAGTTTATCGCATCGATCCAGGACTTGCCGCTTGATCAAGTTATTGCTCAGGTGGGCTCGACCCTCGCCTCACTTGAGCGTGTATTGGCAGATGATGAATTGGCATTGGCTATCGATGAGCTCCCGCAACTGATCACAGATCTCAGACAGACGGCCAAGGGGATCAATCAATTTACGCGAAATGATCTGCCGGTGACCACAAAAGAACTTCGAAGCCTCCTCAATACGAGCGAAAGGTCGGTTGAACGACTGACCAAGCGGATCGACACGAAGACGCTTTCTAATGTCGACAAGACGCTTTCCAATGTCGACAAGACGCTTTCAAATCTCGACAACACGTTTTCAATTCTCGACAGCACATTGGGCGAAGCGGACAAAACGCTTGCCAAGGTTCGCGACCGGTTGGATCCTAACGACCCACTCACCTTGGAACTCACCAACACCATGCGCGAGGTCTCTGACGCTGCAAGCTCAGTGCGGCGACTGACAGAATTTATCGAAACCCATCCCGAAGCTTTGATCAGAGGGCGCGAAGAATGATTAATCTCAAAAGTCGCTCGGTTGCGATTGCAATCGCAATTGGAACTCTGAGTGTTACCGCAGGGTGTGCCTCGTCTCCGCAGCCGAACTACTACCTCCTGAAGGCACCAACCAAAGAGACAAATTTGGAAGTACGGGCCGGACCCACGGTGCTGCTCCAATCGGTGACCTTACCTGACCATTTGAAGCGTAGTGAGGTCATCTTCGACCCATCGGGTAACACCGTTGCATTTTCCACGTTAGACCGCTGGGCAGAACCGCTTGAACGGAACATTTCGGATGTGATCGTTTCGGTGCTCGGAGGACGATTTGGAGCCGCAAATGTATTTGACCGCCGCGCAGGCTTCACTTCGCGACCTGACATCGTAGTTCGGCTGGATGTTGGCCAGATGGCTGTCTCAGACGATTCTGCTACTCTTTCGGCATCGTGGGAATTGTCCACTAAGGGCGACGAAAAACCACAACTCTTTAGTTATCAATCTCGAACTCCCGTCAGTGGGTTCGATGCGTCTAGCAAGGTGGGAGCAATTGAGCAGGCCATCGTTAGTCTCGCGATGGAAATTGAGACCAGCGTCAACGAAGTAAAGGGGCAGTAGAGTGGGGCAAACTCAAGCGCATTCGGTGCTCGAAGTTAGCTAATCACAACCGTCGCAGTCAGGCTGCCCGCAGCGAACTTGGTGGCCATGTTGCTCGCTCGGCGCGAAATGGTCACGGCAATTGGCGGTTTGATCTCTCGCCTAAAGAGCATCGCACTTGCGAAGCCTCTTCCTGAACCAGTTCGTGAGTTCAGCTTGCTATTCTCACCGATTGCCAAAATTGAACTCCAGTTTGAAAAGCGCTAGTGAAACGGCGTGATCATTGGACCGTCATGGCTGGCAATATGATAGTGAGAACAACCCGCCGAACGGCCCCTCTGGCCGCTACCTCACAAGCACTTCATCCACCCATTGCGGCACGAGCTCTCCCGCTTGGCCGTGGCGCGATTGAGCGAAGTAGTCGCTACCTTCGCTGGGTTCCAAATTCAGCTCCAATGTCGCGGCACCAGCCATACGCGCTTCTTGAACGAAGCCCGCGGCTGGGTAAACCGCGCCTGATGTTCCGATGCTGACAAACAAGTCACACGCCGTCAGCGCGGCATAAATCTGCTCCATCTGGTACGGCATTTCTCCGAACCAAACGACATCCGGACGCAAACTTGGTGATCCGCATTGCGGACAAGCGGGACGCTCGATCATCGGCGCCTCCCATGGTGAGCGCGCCTCGCAGGAAAGGCACAAGGCGCTCTTCAACTCGCCATGCATATGCAGGACTTGGCGTGACCCGCCGCGCTCATGCAAGTCATCGACGTTCTGCGTGACCAGCAACAGCTCACCAGAAAACTCACGCTCCAGCCTCGCCAGCGCTTTGTGCGCTGCATTAGGCTCCACACCCGACAATGCCTCGCGCCGCGCATCGTAAAAGCCCAACACTAGCTCAGGATCGCGCGCAAATCCTTCGGGCGTCGCGACATCCTCGACCTTGTGCTGCTCCCACAGCCCGCCAGCGGATCGAAACGTGTCAATTCCGCTCTCAGCGGATATTCCGGCTCCGGTAAGGATGACGATGCGCTTGATCTCTGCCATGAGGCCTTTGAACCACGCCAGACATAGAGGACGCAATGGCAAAACTGGGAATCATCGGAAGCCAAGGCCGCATGGGCCAAGCAATTGCCGCGGCAATTGCGGACGCTGGGCATAGCCACGCAGGCGGCGTGGATGCGGGCGATGCCGTGACTCCGCTGGCGCAAGCGAGCGAGGCCCTGATCGACTTTTCCGCCCCCGTGGCGCTGGAGACAAATCTGGCCGCTGCGCGCGAGGCTGGCGTGCCCATCCTGATCGGAACAACAGGCTTGGAAGCTGAACACTTGGCGATGGTCGAAGAGGCCGCTCAGGTCATACCTGTGCTTCAAACGGGCAACACGTCCTTGGGCGTCACGCTGCTTTCGCATCTGGTTCGTGAAGCCGCCGCTAAGCTGGGCCCCGACTGGGATATTGAAGTGCTCGAAATGCACCACCGGATGAAGGTCGACGCCCCATCTGGCACTGCCAAATTACTGGGCGAAGCGGCAGCGGCAGGACGCGGCGTTGAGCTGGCTGAGGTTCGCGATGCCGTGCGTGATGGCCATACCGGCGCGCGCAAAGAAGGCGATATCGGCTTTGCCACTTTGCGCGGCGGCACGGTTGCAGGCGATCATTCCGTGATCTTTGCTGGCAATGATGAGCGGCTGACCCTGTCGCACTCGGCAGAAAACCGTATGATCTTCGCCCGCGGCGCGGTTCGCGGGGCGCAGTGGCTTTTGCAGCAAGATCCGGGACGCTATTCGATGAATGATGTGTTGGGGCTAGACTAGGCTTAGCCAGTCATCAGGGAACGGAAATATAATGGCATTGGATCCAGTAGCGGCGACGCAGGCCTTTATTGACACGCTCAGCGCTGAGGAGCTTCAGCTCGCACGTGAGTACACAACCGGCAATCACTGGCTGATACTCGGCGGACTGATTGTCAGTGCGTTCATCACTTGGTTGATCGTAAATTCGGGCGTGCTCGACAAGACCTTCGCTAAGGTCAGCGATAAGTGGCCTAACCTTCGCGTTTATCTTATCGCTTTGGTCTATTTCTTGATGAGTTCGATCATCAATCTTCCTTATGCGCTCTACACCGATTGGTGGCGTGAGAGCGAGTATGGCCGCACCAGCCAACCCTTGGCCGATTTCCTCTCGCAAGGTGCTCTATCGGTCGTGATCTCGTCACTCATTGGGGGGCTCTTGTTCGTTGGGATATACTTCCTTTTGCGCAAAACTGGCAAGCTGTGGTGGGCATGGTCAGGCGGGTTGGTCGCGGCATTTGCGGCCCTCAGCCTGCTGCTTGTTCCCGCTTATGTCGATCCGCTCTTCAACGAATACACCCCTATCCCCGAAGGAGAGGTGCAAGAGGCTGTCTATGCGCTGGGCGCAGAGGCGGGCATTCCGGCGGACCGCATCTTTATGTATGACGGATCGCGTCAATCAAACAATTTCACCGCCAATGTATCGGGCATTGGCACATCTGCCCGCATCGCAATTTCTGATGTGGCGATGGATGAGGCTTCGCTGGACGAAGTGAAGGCTGTGACCGGGCATGAAATCGGCCACTATGTGCTGGGCCATGTTTGGCGCATGATTGGTGTCATCAGCTTTATGGCGATCATCGGCTTTTTTCTCACCGCCAAAACCTACGATTGGTTCGCGCGCAAGTTCAACAGCGATGCTGATATTGCCGATGCCCGCGGCGTTCCTGTGCTGCTCTTTGTGGTCGGGCTGTTCATGACCCTGCTCCAACCAGCCATGAACAACATCATCCGCATCGGTGAAAAGGAAGCGGATGCCTATTCGCTTGAGAATGTCGGCTTGCCCGATGCGCTGTCAGGCGCGCTGATCAAGACGGCAGAGTATCGCTACCCGCTAGCCGGTCCGATTGAAGAGACGATCTTCTACACCCATCCGACCGTTTCCAACCGCGTTCGCAATGCGATGGAATGGAAAGCGGCCAATCCTCTGGCGGGCACAGAGGAATGACCCCAACCTC
Source organism: uncultured Porphyrobacter sp. (assembly GCA_964580445.1). Classification (GTDB taxonomy): domain Bacteria; phylum Pseudomonadota; class Alphaproteobacteria; order Sphingomonadales; family Sphingomonadaceae; genus Erythrobacter. The sequence goes on along the minus strand of CAZOLE010000159.1, from coordinate 573 downwards.
ATGACCAAAGACCAAATCTTCGAATTTTTCCGCCGTCTGGCAGAGGACAATCCTGAGCCTGAGACCGAACTAGAATATGGCAATGCCTATCAGCTTGTCGTGGCGGTGGCTTTGTCGGCGCAGGCGACTGATGTCGGAGTGAACAAGGCGACCCGCGCGCTGTTTGCAAAGGTGAAAACGCCGCAGCAAATGCTCGACCTTGGGCTTGAGGGGCTTGTCGAGCACATCAAGACCATCGGCCTGTTCAACTCCAAAGCGAAGAACGTGATCGCGCTCTCGCAGCTTTTGATCGATGATTATAGCGGCGAGGTGCCGGACACGCGTGAGGATTTGGTCCGCCTACCCGGCGTGGGCCGCAAAACCGCCAATGTCGTGCTCAATTGCTGGTTCAAGCAAGAGACTTTCGCGGTCGATACGCATATCCTGCGCGTCGGAAACCGGACGGGCCTGGCCAAGGGCAAGACCCCCGATCATGTCGAAGCAAAGCTGGAAAAGCGCGTCCCACAGCCATTTCGCCTACACGCGCATCACTGGCTGATCCTGCACGGACGATACGTATGTAAGGCCCGCACG
>CAZOLE010000158.1:0-5141 GCA_964580445.1 uncultured Porphyrobacter sp. | reverse complement strand
CGCAGAAGGCCAAGTCTAAGGTCCCTGCGATGGAGCAAAACCCGCAGAAGCGCGGTGTCTGCACGCGCGTTTACACAACGACGCCGAAAAAACCGAACTCTGCTCTGCGTAAAGTCGCCAAAGTGCGCCTGACGAACCAGCGCGAAGTGATCTCTTACATCCCGGGTGAAGGCCACAATCTGCAGGAGCACTCTGTTGTGCTGATCCGCGGCGGACGTGTGCGCGATCTTCCTGGTGTGCGTTATCATGTGCTGCGCGGTGTGCTTGATACCCAAGGGGTCAAGGATCGTAAGCAGAGCCGGTCTAAGTATGGCGCTAAGCGGCCAAAATAATCGGGTGCGCTGAAGGCATCCGCCTTCAGCTACGGCACCGGCCCGCTCCCCCACCCTTCCACCCGGAAATTATCCTAAAGGGTAGAAGGGTGGGGGAGCAGACCGGAGCCAAAGACAAGTTTTAGCGCGGGGCCAGGCCTCTCCCCCACCCGGACACCATGTGAAGGTAGTCTTTGGGTGGCCGGGCGGGGGAGAGGGCTGGAGCCGCAAGGCGGATCGGATGATCCGCCGCCTCCGAAGGAGTAAGCAAGAATGTCACGTCGTCGTCAGCCCCCTAAGCGGGAAATTTTGCCAGATCCCAAGTTCGGTGATCAGGTGTTGTCGAAATTCATGAACAACCTCATGCTCGACGGTAAGAAAGCCGTTGCAGAAGGGATTGTGTATTCGGCGCTCGATACCGTTGAGACCAAAGCGAAAACCGATCCGGTTGCTTTGTTTCACGATGCGCTGAACAATATTAAGCCGCAGGTTGAAGTTCGCAGCCGCCGTGTTGGTGGTGCGACCTATCAGGTTCCGGTTGAAGTGCGCCCTGAGCGTGCACAGGCGCTTGCGATCCGCTGGATGATTACAGCGGCGCGTGGTCGTCCTGAAACCACAATGTCCGCGCGTTTGTCGGGCGAATTGATGGATGCGGCGAACAATCGCGGCAACGCTGTGAAGAAGCGTGAAGACACGCACCGCATGGCTGATGCGAACCGTGCCTTCTCGCACTACCGTTGGTAACCCCCTCGTGATGGGCTGTGGACAGGGCGGCGCTCTGTCTTTCGCCTGTCACAATCGTAACTATATGGGAGCGCGTGCCGTTAGGCGGCTCCCACACTTTCTGTAAGGAACTCAGCAATGGCCCGCGAATATCCGCTGGAGCGCTATCGCAATATCGGCATCATGGCTCACATTGATGCTGGTAAGACTACGACGACCGAGCGTATCCTTTATTACACTGGGAAATCCTACAAAATCGGCGAAGTGCATGATGGCGCTGCGACGATGGACTGGATGGAGCAAGAGCAAGAGCGCGGGATCACGATCACGTCGGCTGCGACAACCTGTTTCTGGAACCCTGAAGATCCTGATATGGATGTGATGGGCGATCCAAAAGTTCTGCGCGAAAACACACCGAAGCACCGGATCAACATCATTGATACTCCGGGTCACGTTGACTTCACGATTGAAGTTGAGCGTTCACTTCGCGTGCTCGATGGCGCGGTTGCATGTTTTGATGGCGTTGCTGGCGTTGAGCCGCAGTCTGAAACCGTTTGGCGTCAGGCTGATAAGTACAGCGTTCCGCGGATGTGTTTCATCAACAAATTGGACCGCACCGGCGCGGACTTCAAATATTGCGTTCAGTCGATCATTGATCGTCTGGGTGCGACACCTGCTGTGCTCTATCTACCAATCGGCATCGAGTCTTCGCTTTCAGGTCTCGTCGATCTGGTGAACCAGCGCGCGATCACTTGGAAGAACGAAGACTTGGGTGCGGAATACGCATTCGGTCCTATTCCAGACGATATGGCTGACGAAGCGGCGGAGTATCGTGAGAAGCTCATCGAGCTTGCCGTTGACCAAGACGACGATGTGATGGAGGCCTATCTCGAAGGCAATGAGCCTGACACGAAGACGCTGAAGAACTTGATCCGCAAGGGCACGCTCAACCAGAGCTTCGTTCCGGTTCTGTGTGGCTCGGCGTTTAAGAACAAAGGCGTTCAGCCATTGCTCGACGCTGTTATCGATTACATGCCATCGCCGCTCGACGTGGAAGCCATTAAAGGCGTTCTGCCAGGTGAAGATGGTGCCGAGGAATCGCGTCCGTCTTCGGATGATGCGCCATTCTCTGCGCTTGCATTTAAGATCATGAACGATCCGTTCGTGGGCTCTTTGACCTTTACCCGCATTTACTCGGGCCACCTTGCAAAAGGCAGCGTGATGAACTCGGTCAAGGAGAAGAAAGAGAAAATCGGCCGCATGTTGCTGATGCATTCCAACGAGCGTGAAGATATTGATGAGGCGTTTGCTGGTGATATCGTCGCGATTGCTGGTCTGAAAGAGTCCACCACTCGTGACACGCTTTGCGATCAGTCGAAGCCGATCATTCTTGAGCGGATGGAATTCCCGGATCCGGTTATCGAGCTTTCAGTTGAGCCGAAAACCAAAGCTGACCAAGAGAAAATGGGCGTTGCGCTCAATCGCTTGGCTGCAGAAGATCCAAGCTTCCGCGTGACGACTGACCATGAAAGCGGTCAGACGATCATTAAGGGTATGGGCGAGCTTCACCTCGACATTCTGGTCGACCGGATGAAGCGCGAATTCAAAGTCGAAGCCAATGTTGGTGCGCCGCAGGTTGCCTATCGCGAGTCTTTGGGTCGCGAAATGGACATCGACTACACCCACAAGAAGCAATCGGGCGGTACCGGGCAGTTTGCCCGAGCCAAAGCGACCTTCACTCCGGGAGAGCGCGGCCAAGGCATCGTCTTCGAGGACAGCATCAAGGGCGGTAACATTCCGAAGGAATATATCCCGAGCCTTGAAAAGGGTATCCGTGAGCAAGCTGAAAGTGGCTATCTCATCGGCTTCCCGATCATCGATTTCACGATCCACGTGACCGATGGTGCTTATCACGATGTTGACTCTAGCACGGTGGCCTTTGAGATTTGCGGTCGCGGCGCGATGCGTGAAGCAGCTGAGCGGGGCGGCATTAAGCTGCTCGAGCCAGTGATGAAGGTTGAAGTCGTGACGCCGGAAGACTACCTCGGCGACGTAATCGGCGACTTGAACAGCCGTCGTGGGCAAATCCAAGGCACGGACAGTCGCGGTAACGCACAAGCTGTCGAAGCCTTTGTTCCGCTGGCCAACATGTTTGGCTATGTGAACGAACTTCGGTCGTTCACTCAGGGTCGTGCGCAATATACCATGCAGTTCTCTCACTACGAGGAAGTTCCGCAGGCTGTCGCGCAAGAGGTCAAGGAGAAGCTTGCTTAAAAGCGCAAGCAAGGCTAGGGGCGGCGCCTGATTCAGCGGGCACCGCCCTTTCTCCCGCTAGCAATTGAAATTTGAAACAGAAGGTATTTACGAGAAATGGCGAAGGAAAAGTTTGAGCGGAACAAGCCGCACTGCAACATCGGCACCATCGGTCACGTTGACCATGGCAAGACGACGCTGACTGCGGCCATCACCAAAGTTATGGGTGCCGGCGTTGATTTCGCTGACATCGATAAGGCTCCGGAAGAGCGCGAGCGCGGGATCACTATCTCGACCGCTCACGTTGAGTACGAGACCGACAACCGCCACTATGCGCACGTCGATTGCCCAGGCCACGCTGACTATGTGAAAAACATGATCACTGGTGCGGCGCAGATGGACGGTGCGATCTTGGTTGTGAACGCAGCTGACGGCCCAATGCCACAGACTCGTGAGCACATCCTGCTCGCACGTCAGGTCGGTGTTCCGGCTCTGGTTGTGTACATGAACAAAGTTGATCAGGTCGACGACGAGGAAATCCTCGAACTCGTTGAACTGGAAGTTCGCGAACTGCTTTCGAGCTACGACTTTGACGGCGACAACATCTCAATCGTCAAGGGTTCGGCTCTGGCCGCTCTTGAAGGTCGTGACGAAGCAATCGGTGAAAACTCGATCCGTGAACTGATGGCTGCTGTCGATGAGCACATCCCACAGCCAGATCGTCCAGTGGATCAGGACTTCCTGATGCCAATCGAGGACGTGTTCTCGATCTCTGGTCGCGGTACTGTTGTGACCGGCCGTGTTGAAACTGGCGTTGTCAATGTTGGCGACGAAGTTGAAATCGTTGGCATCAAAGATACTGGCAAGACCACTGTTACCGGCGTTGAAATGTTCCGCAAACTGCTTGATCGCGGTGAAGCTGGCGACAACATCGGTGCTCTTGTTCGCGGCATTGCTCGTGAAGAGATTGAGCGTGGTCAGGTTCTGTGTAAGCCAGGTTCGGTTAGCCCGCACACTGAGTTCAGCGCAGAAGTTTACGTTCTGTCGAAAGACGAGGGTGGCCGTCACACGCCATTCTTTGCAAACTATCGTCCACAGTTCTACTTCCGTACAACTGACGTGACCGGTGAAGTGATCCTTCCTGAAGGCACTGAGATGGTTATGCCTGGCGACAACGTGACCATCAACGTTAGGTTGATTGCTCCGATCGCTATGGACGAAGGTCTGCGCTTCGCGATCCGCGAAGGTGGCCGTACGGTTGGCTCAGGCGTGGTTGCTAAAATCACGAAGTAAGCTGATCGTCCCACGGGACTGAAATTCTAAGAGGCCCGGTTCGCAAAAAAGCGCGCCGGGCCTCTTTTTATGTAAGGCCAATTTTGCGCTGAGAAATGGGCGGGGATGACCCGTGCAATTTAGTGTGAGATTCGTTGGCGTTTAGGGGTTGCCAGAATCCAACCCCAAACGTATACGCGCGCCTCTAGTCATGGATTCGTTCGTGACACTGCAATTTTATAAGGCCGCCCGAAGACAACTTTCTGGGAAACTGGGAAGAGGGCTAAGGGGCCGGCCTTTTGTTTTTGAGGTGGGGTAACCTGCCTTTGGCTCTTTCGCATCGGTAGTAGGTAATGGAAGCACAGAATATCCGTATTCGCCTTAAGGCGTTCGACCACCGCGTTCTCGACCAGGCGACTGGCGAAATCGCTGAAACGGCGCGTCGTACGGGTGCTCTGATCCGTGGTCCCATTCCTATGCCGACGCGCATCGAGAAGTTCACCGTGAACCGTGGCCCGCACATCGACAAAAAGTCGCGCGAGCAGTTCGAGGTGCGCACCTACAAACGGCTGCTGGACATTG
>CAZOLE010000157.1:0-5195 GCA_964580445.1 uncultured Porphyrobacter sp. | reverse complement strand
GCAACCATCTGCATGCCCATGTCACGATTTTCCATTCCTTCGCGCCCTCATTGCTTGAAGAATTGAAGGAGTTCCTCCCCCGGATCTCGGCGGAATTCGCACCACCCCAAGCAGACATTTCGGGACTGCTTGATTTGGGGAAGGGCACAGCAATCTCGCTTCAAAGCCCCGGATTGTTAGAACTGCGCGCGCTTATCTCTGAGCATTTCCACGGTTGCTTGACCGATCAGGACCTACACACGCCGCGATTGCACATCACGATCCAGAATAAAGTGAGCAAAGACGAAGCGCGAACGCTTCAATCCAAGCTAGCCGCTGAGATAGAGCTGAGAAGGTTCGCATTTCCTGCACTTGAACTGCATCAATATCTCGGAGGCCCGTGGGAATTGGTCAAAACTTTCACTTTTCGCGGCCGCGAACAAATTTAGCTGTCGTGACAATGGTTGACCACGGCGGCGAGCGGCCCTAAATGCGCCGCTCGCTTGGGGTGAATACGCCTCGCGAATCCCGATTATTGACCGGTCGGGAGGCCCAATGGGGCGGAGTAGCTCAGGTGGTTAGAGCAGTGGAATCATAATCCATGTGTCGGGGGTTCGAGTCCCTCCTCCGCTACCAAGATTCAAGCACAATCTGACCCTATGTTTCCAGACCAAACAGTGGGAGGGTAACAGTCAGTGGGCCATTACCGCACGGCGCAAATTCCCAAACTGAGAGGGACGCAAGACGCGCGCGCCGCCCCCGACACCCGTGCAAGCCTAAGAATTCATGCGCCAAACGAGTTGCAGGTTGACATCCCCCCAATTGTCTCACAGATGCCAGCGCACTTTGGTGAGCCCAGATGGCGGAATTGGTAGACGCGCCGTCTTCAGGTGGCGGTGGGGGTAACCCCGTGGAGGTTCGAGTCCTCTTCTGGGCACCATTTGTTCTTCCCTTGTTCTCTCAGATAATCTATAAAAACCGCAGAAATCCAAGGGGTTTGGCCCTTGGATCGTTCCGGATCGTCCCACCTGTTCTCGGCCGTTCCAGACATTTTTGCGGGCCTTTTGTGGGCCTTTTGCAAAAGGCCCAAATGAAAAGGCCCACACATGCCTCTGACGGATACCAGACTCCGAGCCCTCAAACCGAAGGCAAAGCCGTACAAGGTCGCTGACGAGCGTGGCCTATATATCGAGGTCACACCCGCTGGTGGCAAACATTGGCGGTTTCGATATCGAATTGGAAAAGCGCAAAAGAAGGTGTCGCTCGGCGGCTACCCTGTGGTTAGCCTCAAGGATGCGCGAGAAGCAGCAATGGAAGCGAGGCAGACCATAGCTTCTGGCGGCGACCCAGCGGTGGAGAAGCGCAAACAGAAGATTAGGGATGAGTTTCTTTCGGCGAGTACTTTCGAGGCGGTCGCCCGCGAGTACATAGAGCAGATCATGGTTCAGAATGGCCGCGCTGAAGCGACTATCGTCAAGGCGAACTACTTTCTTGATAAGCTGGCACCAGCGATCGGAAATCGGCCGATCCACGAGATCGAACCTTTCGAAGTGCTCGCGCCTTTGAAACGTCTTGAAGCTACTGGGAAGCACGAGACGGCAAAAAAATGTCGATCATTTGCAGGACGGGTATTTCGGTACGGGGTGGCGACAACTCGGTGCAAATCTGATCCAACTTCGCTGTTGAAGGGAGCGCTCATCACGCCAAAGCCGACGCACTACGCCGCCATTCTTGATCCAGAGAAGCTAGGCGGGCTGTTGAGAGCTATCGACGACTTTGAAGGTTACACTCTCACAAAGTTTGCGTTGAAGATTGCCCCGCATGTTTTTGTGCGTCCTGGTGAACTGAGGCATGCTGATTGGGCGGAGTTTGACCTTGATGAAGGCGTCTGGCGGATCCCAGCAGGCAAGATGAAAGCACGGCGCGCGCACGCGGTTCCGCTCTCAAAGCAGGTCATCAGCCTTTTCGAAGAGCTCGGCACCATGATGGGTAAATCAGGTTATGTGTTTCCATCAGCCCGGTCCGGTCTACGTCCCATGAGTGAAAACGCTTTGAACGCAGCCTTTAGAAGGATGGGGTTTAGCAAGGAGGAGGTCACCGCGCATGGGTTGAGGGCGACCGCATCTACCCTGCTCAATGAAAGCGGAAAATGGAGCTCAGACGCGATTGAGCGCGCGCTCGCGCATGGAGACAGTAATGCGATCCGTGGTGTTTATCATCGAGGTAAGCACTGGTCTGAGCGCGTAAAGATGTCGCAGTGGTGGAGTGACTATCTTGATAGCCTCAAGTTGGGCGGTGACTTGGTATTGCTGAAAGCGAGCTAACTCTTGAGCTTCTTCAAGATCGCGCTCATTGTTTGGCGTATGCCATCCATCGCCGGATAACGTTTCTCACATATCCTGGGGTTTCTCGATTTTTCGGAATGCCTCCTGCTCGTGATACGGCACCTGGGCCAGCATTGTAGGCTGCCAATGCGAGATGGATCGCACCGAACTGATCGAGCATCTGCCGCAAATATCTTGCGCCGCCATCGATGTTTTGAGCGGGGTCATGCCGATTGGTAACCCCGAGCTCCCGTGCTGTTGCTGGCATGAGCTGGGCTAATCCAGCTGCCCCTGCTGGGCTGATTGCCATCGGATTGAACCGTGATTCTTGCCAGACTAACGCTTGGAGGAGCCTTGGCGGCAAGCGGTGACGAGCTTCTGCTTGACGGATCAGAGGCTCGTAGAGCGCCTCTTTGAAGCTTCGTTCAATCTGCGATTTCTGACTTCTAGGATCGTGTTGAACGTCCGCTCGTCGGTCTGACGCGCTTTCAACCGACCCCATAACATGATCGAAAATCTGGAATTCTTGCGCGATGGCGCAGCTTGGGACTGCCAGTCCTAGCGTACCTATCCCGATCGCTATTTTCGAACTTTTCACTGCGCAATCTCTCAATCTTGATAATTCTGGCGTGAGAACATATTATGAACGTATGGGTGTAGGAAACCATATGATTGGTTGCACCAACAAGAGGAGAGGGAAGCGACAGAAGGGGCAATTGAGCAACTAAGGAGCTCGCATGTCCTTTTCGAATTCCCATCAGTCTCGCGCGTCTATTGAGGAAACAGCACGAAAGATCTGCGAAAGCCGAGGCGGTAAGTGGTCTGGCACTAAAGGCATGGCCTGCTGCCCAGCCCATAGCGATCGCACCCCCTCGCTTGGCGTTACCCTTGGCCGCAAAGCCATTCTGTTCCACTGTTTCGCGGGATGCGATCGACTTGATGTGCTCGCTGCTTTTGCCCGCGAGGGAGTGGAAGCCGCTTCATTATTCTCCGGCTCGCAAGATTGTGTGAGAATTGAAACCAACGCCACTACGTCGCCTTCAGGAGCGGCACTGCGCATCTGGCGTGAAGCCCGTCCACTTAAAGGGAGTCTCGCCAAGGCCTATCTTGAGAAACGGGACATTCTTGCGGCATCGCCTGCGCTGCGGTTTCATCCGCGCACACCGCTTGGGCCGAAAGGTCGCGCGCGGTTCCTGCCCGCGATGATCGCGTCGGTGAGCCTTGATGAAGGGCCCGTCGCCATTCATCGGACATTTCTTTCGGCATCCGGTGACACCAAGGCACACTTCAAGAAAACGAAACGTGCGCTGGGGTCGCTCGGTGAGGCGGCGGTACGTCTGTTCGCACCTGCTGAGCGAAGGCTCGGTCTCGCCGAAGGCATTGAAAGCGCGATGTCGGCCTATGCGCTCACCGGTATCCCAACATGGGCGACGCTGGGCAATGAACGCTTCGGCCTGGTTGCGATCCCGGAGTGCGTGAGCGAACTCCATCTCTTCGTCGATCACGATGCGGGCGGCGACCTCGCAGCCGACCGAGGGCACGATGCCTATCTGCGTGAGGGGCGACACATCCAAGTTCGACGGCCCAAATCGCGCGGGACCGATTGGAACGACGAGCTTCAGTCATGGCTGCGCCGAAAGGGGTCTCGCTAAGAGGAGAGAGAGCTTTTCGAATTCCTGACCCGGCAGAGGGCACGTGTCCCGATGCCTCAATCAGGAGGACGACAAGCCATGTTCCAGTCAGACTTTTTCCCCGACAGCGAAACCTCAAGCACGGTTCCGCTCGCTTTCGCAATCGGTGAGCAAATTTCCCGGCGACTTGCGGATGGATGCCACCTCACCCGATCTGACATTGCCGAGTTCTTCGCCTCTCAAACCGGGGTGCAGGACTGGGGCAGTGCGTGGACGATCGACGACTATAACAACGCGGTCGAGATTGGAGCCTTGCTCTGGCTTCGCGAGTTCTCACGGATCGAGCTTGATACAAGCTTCCACGAGACCGCAGCACGGTTCGATTGGCTCGGTGCCGCCTTGCCGCCTCGCCACGTGCGCAGCGAATGCCAGATCGAACTTCAGCAGTTCTCGACGCCGCCGATCCTTGCCTGGCTCATGGCCAAAGCCGCATGCCTTGGCTCGCGCGATCACGTTCTTGAACCGTCAGCCGGCAATGGCGCCCTTGCGCTCTGGGGCGACGTCCGAGGGTGCTCGCTGAGCCTCAACGAGATCGATTCCGGGCGGCGCGATGCGCTTGCGCATATCTTCTCTCGCGCTCGGCTCTCAGCATATAATGGCGAGTTGATCGGCGAACTCACCCACGGCCCAAGCCCCAGCGTCATCTTGATGAACCCTCCCTTCGCCCGAAGCCGCGAGCGGGGCGTCGATGGCCGCACGGCAATGCGCCACCTGCGCAGTGCGCTGAGGGTTTGCGCGGTAGGAGGCCGCCTTGTTGCCATTCTCCCCGACGGCTTTGATGCCACGGCTTTTGTCGGAGATCAGGAGCGGGCTACGCTGCTGCTCAATATCCGCCTGTCAGGCGTATTCTCACGAAGCGGAACGGGCATCGCTGTCAGAATGGTCGTCATCGAGAAGGCGGCTCTTCTGGACGCCTCCACGATCGCGGGGGAGTTCGCCGATCTTACTGAACTCCATTCCTGCTTGGCGAGTTTGCCCGATCGCGTGCCATTGCACGCCAACCTCCATCGCCTTCCGGTACGCTCGGTTGCGACCTCGGTAGGCGGCGCTGCATCGCGCAAGCCGGTCGCTCCCTTCGTGACTGGAGCCGCCCAAAAAAGCGCGGCAGTCGCGCTCGACTATCAAGCATTGGACGAGCCAGCACCCGTTCCCGAGCAGGCGGGTATCTACCTGCCCTACAGGCCGAGCCGTGTCATTATGC
>CAZOLE010000156.1:0-5242 GCA_964580445.1 uncultured Porphyrobacter sp. | reverse complement strand
ACTCTGGAGCGACCAGATAGATCGCGTCACCTTCGGCTTTGAAGGCTGACGTGACCATCTTCGTGGCGTCTTCGAGAATTCCTACTCCGCCAATTGCAGGCGTCGGCAGGATCGCGCTGCCACCGCCCGTCGCCTTACTTTCATTGTAGAGCGAGACGTTGCCGGACACGATCGGGAAATCAAGCGCACGGCAAGCATCGCCCATGCCTTCCAAAGCATGGACAAATTGTGCCATAATCTCGGGGCGTTGGGGGTTTGCGAAGTTCAGGCAATTGGTCACTGCGAGTGGCCGTGCTCCCACTGCGCATAGATTGCGATAGGCTTCCGCGATGGCTTGTTTGCCACCCTCATACGGGTCGGCATAGACATAGCGCGGGGTGCAATCAGTGCTGATCGCGAGCGCTTTGTCCGTGCCGTGAACGCGCACAACGCTGGCATCGCCTCCAGTTTGCAGCGTGTCGGCCATCACTTGGCTATCATATTGCTGCGCAATCCAACCGCGCGAAGCAAGGTTAGGGGAGGCAAGCAATTTAATGAGGTCCGCACCTGGATCGTCGCTGTCGGGTGCATCTTTCACTGGAGTGATAGCGGCCCACTTGGTGTATTCCTCTTTCGAGATGTAGGGCCTGTCATATTCCGGAGCATCCGCTGCAAGCGGGCCCAGCGGAATGTCGCATACAACCTCGCCATCAAATTCGAGCACCATATGCTGGGTATCTGTGACTTCACCGATAACGGCAAAATCCAATTCCCACTTCTCGAAAATGGCCGCTGCCATGTATTCTTTGCCCGGCTTCAAGACCATGAGCATCCGCTCTTGGCTTTCAGACAGCATCATCTCGTAAGGCGTCATACCCTCTTCGCGGCAAGGCACTTTGTTCATGTCGAGCCGAATGCCCGCTTTGCCGTTGGTTGCCATTTCAACTGAGGATGACGTGAGGCCCGCTGCGCCCATATCTTGGATCGCGACAATGGCGTCGGTTGCCATCAGTTCTAGGCAGGCTTCGATAAGCAGTTTTTCAGTGAATGGATCACCAACTTGGACAGTCGGGCGTTTCGCTTCTGCGTCCTCTTCGAAATCAGCGCTCGCCATGGTCGCGCCGTGGATCCCATCGCGCCCTGTTTTGGAGCCGACATAGACAATCGGGTTCCCGACACCGGTAGCGGCGGAATAGAAAATCTTGTCCGCATCCGCGATCCCGACTGTCATCGCGTTGACAAGGATATTGCCATCATAGGCCGGGTGAAAGTTGGTCTCCCCGCCGATAGTCGGTACGCCGACGCAATTGCCATAACCACCAATGCCGGCAACCACGCCTTGCACAAGATGCTTCATCTTGGGGTGATCCGGACGCCCAAAACGCAGCGCATTCATGTTCGCCACAGGGCGCGCGCCCATCGTAAAGACGTCGCGCAAGATTCCGCCAACACCAGTCGCAGCGCCTTGATACGGTTCGATGTATGACGGGTGGTTGTGACTCTCCATCTTGAAGATCGCCGCCAGTTTTGTCCCATCAGGCCCATCGCCAATGTCGATGACGCCTGCGTTCTCACCCGGACCGCAGATGACCCAATCCGCCTCTGTAGGCAGTTTCTTCAAATGCAGGCGCGAGGATTTGTAAGAGCAATGCTCCGACCACATGACGGAGAATATGCCTAGCTCGACGAGATTGGGTTCGCGCCCAAGCCCGGCAAGCACGCGCTCATATTCCTCTGGAGAAAGTCCGTGTTGTTCGACGATTTCAGGAGTAATCTGGCTCATGCTCGGAGCCTCTAGATCAACCGCTGCGGGCAGCCAAGCCGCCACGGCGTACAAACCAGCGGTTCTCCCCGACCCACGCAGCAATTACTGTTAGAATTGCAAAGGCGATGAGCGCTTGAGCGTAAAAAAACATGCTCACTTCTTGCGGCGGCGGTGCGAACCAATTGACCGCTTGGAGTACCAACATTGCGCCGATCAACACCAACGGAGGCCCGATCGGCCCTCGTGTACGCTTCACGTAAAATACCAGCGCTGCAACGGTGATTCCAATCTCCAGCGGCATCGCAATCACAGGGTAATTCCACAAGCCAAGCCCGTAAGTCTGTTCTCCGCCAGCAATTGTCAGGTCGGGGCTGTGCGTCAGCCAATCCAGCACCCAATGCGAAAGCACCACCAATCCACCGACGAAACCGCAGGCCCAATCACGCCGTCCAATTGCGATCACCAACAGGAACGCTAGAGCCCATCCGGCTGTCCCCAGAAGACTATGAGTGAATGGCATGTGGTAAAGATCGAACGGGACCATCACAGTCGCTTCTGGATCAATCCGCATTCGTTCAACACCAATCATAGCGAGCGCGAAAAACCCCCAATCCACCAGCTGCGCAGCAACAAACAAGGTCCCTAGCCGCGGTGCGCGCGGGCTTACAGCGGCGGCAACAAAAGCCGGTGCGAAGTGCCCGATGAACATATGCGGTGCTAGCCCCCGTTTTTGTACTTGAAGAAGATCATAAGGCTCGGACTGCCGCGTTCCCCAACGCCGCCAACCTTCGGCTATAACCTTCTCGCTTCACTGTTTCGATGCAGCCTTGACCGGGCAGGCTTGCGCGGTCAATGCTCATGGCATGGATGAGGACAAGATTTCCGCGACTTCTGATCTCAAGATCAGCGATATGACCTTTGAACAGGCGCTCATCGCGCTTGAGCGGATTGTGCAACAGCTTGAGCGCGGGGATGTCCCGCTCGACGAGTCGATCACGCTCTATGAGCAAGGCGAGGAATTGCGCGCCGCCTGTCAAAAGCGGCTAGACGCAGCGCAAGCGCGAATTGAGAAGATAGTGACAGCCGCCAATGGCAGCCCAAACGGCACGACGCCGCTTGACGCAGGCTAAGGGGCAGTGAACCTGGTCGGAATCAATGGTGATATACTCGCAGACGGGCTAAAGCGGGTCCAAAGCGAAGTTGATGGTGTCTTTGACAGCGTTCTTCCAATCCCTTCGGACTCCAGTGCACGCCTTGTCGAAGCGATGCGATACGCCGCAATTGGAGGTGGCAAGCGGCTACGGCCGTTATTGCTTGTCAGTACCGCTGAGCTTTTCGGGGTTTCGCGCGAAGCCGCTGTTCGGGCTGGCTGCGCTGTTGAAGCGATTCACGTCTATTCGCTCATCCATGATGATCTACCGTGCATGGACGATGATGATGTGCGTCATGGCAAGCCGACTTTGCATAAGCACTATGAGGAAGCCACAGCGGTTCTGGCCGGGGATGCGCTTCATGCGCTGGCGTTTGAAATTCTTGCCGACGAAAAGACCAGCCCAGACCCGTTCACCCGCTCTGAATTGATGGCCACCCTCGGCAAAGCCAGCGGAATGCACGGCATGGCAGGCGGTCAGATGATGGACATGATCGCCGATGAAGAAGGCGTAGAATACGATTTGCCGACTATTACTCGGCTCCAGCAATTGAAAACTGGAGCGCTGCTGAGCGCCAGCGTCGAGATGGGATCTGTCATGGGTAAAGTTGCGCCAGAGGGTAGGGCGCATTTGCGCGCCTATTCGCGCGACATAGGCCTTGCTTTCCAGATCGCAGATGATTTGCTCGATGTGACCGGCGATGAAGCCAAGGCTGGAAAAGCTCTGCGTAAGGATGAAGAGCAGGGCAAACAGACATTTGTCACATTGATGGGCGTCGATAAGGCTCGTGGGCAAGCAGCGGCTTTAGTTGAGCAAGCAGTTGCTCATCTAGCGAGCTATGGCGAAGAAGCTGATATGCTGCGCGCTATTGCCCGTTTTATCGTCGCGAGAGATCGCTAAGAGATACCATTTAGTAGGCGCCGCGATCTTGGCACTTGCAAATTGTGCTTCATCAAGGCAGCCCAACACGTAAGGACGCTGGATGGGCATTCGAGCCCGTTAGGCGGGGCTGATTGGGAGATCGCAGGAATGGGCGCGCGGCTGTGAGTGAGAGAATTGGCATATATCCGGGCACATTCGACCCGATTACCTTAGGTCACACCGATATTATCCGGCGTGGGGCCAAGCTGGTCGACAAACTCATTATTGGCGTGACGACGAACCCGTCGAAGAGCCCGATGTTCTCGAATGAAGAGCGTTTTGCCATGGTCGAGCGCGAAGTAAGCGCGATGGGCCTCACCAATGTGGAAGTTGTTGGTTTCAACGCCTTGCTCGTCAAGTTCGCAAGAGTCCAAAACGCCAATGTGATTATCCGAGGGCTGCGCGCTGTTGCTGATTTTGAGTACGAATATCAGATGGCTGGTATGAACCAGCAGCTCGATGATGATGTTGAAACTGTGTTTTTAATGGCGGACGTTTCGCTTCAACCCATCGCCTCGAAACTAGTTAAAGAGATTGCTCTATATGGCGGAAATATAGGGCCTTTCGTCAGTGCTTCGGTGAAAGAAGACGTCGTGGGAAGAGTAGAAGCCAACGGCCGTAAGGGTGATTTTTAGACAAATTAATCGAAACCCATCTGTCGATGGCGACATGCTCATTCATTGCAGTGTCAGCCAAGCGACGGTAAGCCGAGCTCGATTGTGATCATAACCATGACTGTGACTATGAAAAACCGACTGTTTAGAAAAGCTGCTGCGATCCTCGCGGCCTCCACCATTTGCACTGTGCCATTTAGCGTTTCAGCGCAGGATCTGGACGATGATGAGGCTTCGCCGATCATCTCACCCCTCGCTTTTGACCGGATCAATTACGACAAGGCCGCCGATCTGGAGAATGTCTGGGTTCTCGATCTTTCGAATGGTCAACGCGTAGCGATCCGTTTGATGCCGCAATGGGCTCCTACCCACGTTGAGCGGATCAAAACACTCACACGGCAAGGCTTCTATGATGGTGTGATCTTTCACCGAGTGATTGATGGATTTATGGCGCAGGGTGGCGATCCAACCGGCACAGGAACAGGCGGCTCTCAGTTCGACGACCTTGAGGCCGAGTTCAACCCTATGCCGCATGTGCGCGGAACCGTTTCGATGGCGCGCTCAACTGATGAAGACAGCGCCAACAGTCAGTTCTTTATCGTCTTTTACCCGCGCTTTAGCTTGGATAGGCGCTACACCAATTTTGGTCGGGTGATCGACAATATGGCTGGTGTCGACACCATCGTACGAGGAGAGCCGCCGCAAGCGCCAACGCGCATTTTGCAAGCGTCACTCGCTGCCGACAACAAGCCTGTGCCGACAGTTGCACCGCCTCAGGTCCAGCCGGACATTACTGCTGATCTGCTCAACGC
>CAZOLE010000155.1:0-5248 GCA_964580445.1 uncultured Porphyrobacter sp. | reverse complement strand
GGCTCTACTGATGGTGCTGCTCGCTTGACGCCAGCGCCGCAAAAGCCCACCACCGGAAACGCAATTGACAGGCAAAATGGTGGCATATGCGCGTTCTTATCGTTGAAGACGAACCCACACTGGGACAACAGCTTAAGACAACGCTTGAGCAAAATGGCTATGCGATCGATCTTTCGACGGATGGCGAAGACGGACATTTCCTTGGCAGCACTGAGGACTATGACGCGGTCATTCTCGATCTCGGTCTACCTGAAATCGACGGCCTCACCGTGCTCGGAATGTGGCGCAAGGAAGGCCGCGAATTTCCAGTTCTGGTTCTAACCGCGCGCGATAGCTGGTCGGATAAAGTCGCCGGGCTTGATGCGGGCGCTGATGATTACCTCGCAAAACCTTTCCAAACCGAAGAACTGATCGCTCGCCTTCGCGCGCTTATTCGCCGTGCGTCGGGTAACACTTCGTCTGAACTGACGGCAGGACAGGTTCGGCTTGATACGCGTTCTGGCCGGGTGACGCTTGATGGTGAGCCGGTCAAACTGACCGCGCAGGAATATAAGCTTCTATCTTACCTGATGCACCATAAAGGCAAAGTGGTGAGTCGGACTGAGTTAATCGAACATATCTACGATCAGGACTTCGACCGCGATTCGAACACGATCGAAGTGTTCGTTACTCGCATCCGCAAGAAACTCGGCGCAGAGGTAATCACTACGATCCGTGGCCTCGGTTACAGCCTCGACGACCCAGCAGACGCTCCAAGAGCGTAAGCTAGAAGGAGAGGCCAATGCCTCGCATCCCGATCCAGCTGGAGCGGGAGAGGTAAGCGCTGAGTCCGGCGGAGATGAAGTCGATCGTACCAAGAATGTCACGCAGGGCAGTCTTGCTCGGCGCATGGGTGTTATCGCGGCCGGCTGGATATTCATCCTGCTGCTTGGCGGTGGACTCGCGCTCGACAGCATTCTGACCGGACAAACGCGCACCAATTTTGATGAGCGGCTGGAATATGTGCTGACTTCGATGGTCGCGTCCACGCAGATAATGCCGGGTGGGGAGGTCAGTTTTAACCGGGCTTTGGGTGATCAAAAATACCTCGAGCCGGGAAGCGGCCGTTATTACCAGATCAATGGCGATGGTTTTGAGCCTTGGCCTTCGCGCAGTCTGTGGGATCGGACATTGGAGTTGCGCGGCGTCGTGGAATTGGGCGATGGTGAATTCGACGACAACACGATCTTTTACGATTCCGATCAATTTGATGGAGAACCGCTGCGCATCGCTGAAAGCACAATCATTCTTCCGGGAAGTGAGACCCGTTGGACCTTCGCGGTTGCTGGAGCAACTGCGGATATGGACGCCCAAATTCAACGAGTTAGATTAATTCTGCTCGGCGGTTTTGCGGTCCTGGGGCTGGGCTTGTTGGTCATGGCCTTGCTGCAAATTCGTTATGGATTGTCTCCGCTACGCCGAGTGCGCGCCTCAATTCAAAAGCTGCGCACGACTGGCGAAAACCGCATAACCGAGCCGCTACCCACCGAGGTTCAACCATTGGTTGAGGAGTTAAACGGCTTGCTCGCGCATTCTGAGAAGCAGGCCGAAGAAGCGCGCACCCATGCTGGCAATTTGGCCCATGCCCTCAAGACACCACTGACAGTGCTGACCAACGCAGCGACAGCGCAAGATCCCGACATTGCAAAAGCTGTCTTTCGAGAAACGCGCACGATGCAACGCCATGTTGATCACCATTTGGCGCGCGCTCGCGCTGTGGGCAGGCGCGCTGTGGGCCATGCTCGCACCAATGTTCGCGATAGCGCCGAAGCGGTGAGGAGGGCGGTCGAAAGGCTGTATCCTAACGGGCGTTTGGATATTGCAGGTAATAGGCAAGCGATGGTCGCAATTGAGCGGCAGGACCTAGATGAAATCCTTGGCAACCTGATTGAAAACGCAGCGAAGTATGGCGGCGGTAGCGTGTTTGTTACAGTCGATGCTGAATCAGACAGCGAGCTCTGTGTCATCTGGGTCGAAGATGATGGAATCGGCATTCCAGAGGTTGAGCGTGAACGGATCTTTGACCGCGGCGCGCGTTTGGACACTGGCAAGCCGGGCACCGGGCTGGGCTTGGCAATCGTTCGCGACGTCGCAGAGATTTATGGCGGCGCGGTCGCAATCGGCGAAAGCGAAGACTTAGGTGGACTGTTCGTAGAGTTGAAACTTCCACGCGCATAAAAATTTTGCGCGTCTGCGAAGGGTTTTGCGAAAGTCTTCGTTAAACCATTGGACGCGTCAGAGCGGCCATAAACTTTCGCAACGCAAATTGGGCCATTTGCACGAACCAGTATGACAGCCATTGGTGCTCCATCTCCTGAAGGCCCGATAAGCGAGGCTGAACTTGTCGCGTGCATTGACGCGCGCGATGAGGCGGCCTTTCGTATTGCCATCGAGCAGCATGCAAAACTGCTCCACCGGATAGCCTATCGGATGATGGGTGAGCCGCATGAAGCTGAGGACATTGTGCAAGAAACCATGTTGAGATTGTGGGATCATGCTCCAAGATTGGCGGCGCGGGGAAATGCTGCGCCAAAGTTAGCGGCGTGGCTCAAACGGGTGTGCATCAATCTTGCTATTGACCGGCTGCGTGTGACGAAACGCAACAGCGATGCCGAAGTGCCTGAGCGCGCGGATGTGGCGCCGCTTGCCGATGCGCAGATGCAAACCAACGAGGAAGGCGCTGCTGCGCGGGCATTGATCGCGCAACTTCCAGAAAATCAACGCGCGGCGATTGTTCTCACCTACTACGAAGAGCTGTCCAACAACGACGCTGCCGAAGCCATGGACATGAAAATAAAGGCGTTTGAATCGCTGCTTCACCGTGCCCGCATCGCTTTGCGTAAGGGTTATGAGGATCAGCAATCAGGGGGAGACGCGGCATGAGCGAAACTGATCTCATCGCCCGCGATTCTGACCTTGGCCGCTTGCTCGACACGGATGCCGTGCCGCCTTTGCCTGAAGGCTTTGCTTACCGTATCGTAGCTCGCACAAAGGACCGCGCGCCGCCTTTGCCGGAAACTCGATCCCGGCGCGGTCCGAGCCGACGCTGGTTCTACGCGAGGCGCTTGAGCATCGCTGCCTTGGGAGTGGGCGCTCTTGCCACCGCAGCGGCGGCAACCGGTGCGCTGGAAGACTGGGGTGTATCGATCCCGGGTGTAGAGAATGTTTGGGCGAGCCTGACCGGCGATCCGGAGGACGGTGAAAATCAGGCGCTTATAGGCGGCGGCTCTGTTGCAGACGGCGACCCGATCCCCGCATTCGCTCCGCAAATTCGCCGCGGCACAATGCCAGAAGGGCCGATTAGCTCGACCGAGGAACTGGAAGAGGCTTTCAAACGGTTCGACCGCGCGCGCCAAAGTATGAAACAGACGCGCCGTCGCAATGTGGATCGCCGGGTCGAGAACGCGATTGAGCGCCGCCGTGCACGCGGGTTGCCTGCTCCAACGCCTGCGCAAGAAGAGCGCATTCGCAACCGGATTGAGCAGTCTCGCGAACGCCGAGATGCGCGCTCCGAGACGCGCACAGAAGAACGTCGTGAAGCTCTGCGCGAGAAAATTGAGAACGGTGAAGAGATCACGGTCGAGGATTTACGGGCCGGTGGCGGGGCAGGTGGAGCCGATCGCCCAAGGTTGCGTGAACGGATAGAGCGCCTGCGTGAGATTCCGCCTGAAGAGCGTAGCGAGCGAGCGCAGCAATGGCGCGAACGCCGTCAGGAGCGGCGCAATCGCCGCATAAGTCCGCAACCGCCTGTGTCTCAGGAACAAACGACAGAGGCACCGCCTGAGCTGGAAGCAACCACCGAAAGCTCACCTCTCCAATGATTTTCGTAAGCCCGGCGCATTGTCGAACTGATGCAATTCATTTGCTATTCAATCACCTGCGATCATTCTCAGGGCGACAGCTGCGAACGGGGACAGGGCAATGCGTTCAATTTTGGTGATAGTGCCGCTAAGCGCTTTGGCATTAGGTGCATGCACAAGCTCGACACCTTTTGCAGCTGGTCCGGCTATGTTTGGCAGCCCTTACGCCGCTCCTGTCTTTGACAATGGGCCGTTCGGACCAGAATGCGAAGGCGGAGTGATCCGCGATGACCAGTGCTACATTGATGGGCAGGCCTATCCAATCCATGGCCGGTACGCGCGTGATGCGAATGGCAACGTCATTCGCCTGACTCGGGAAGAACGCCGCCAAATCCGCGAACGTGAAGAGGCTATTCGGTCGCGGGCTGATGTTTTGGAATCGCTTGAAACCGGAACACCAATCCCGCCCGATTCGCCAGCGCTACGCCGCAACCAAAGCCGACCTGCGCCGCTGCCGCCCACTGGCGGCTAGCCCGAATTAACCCGCACGCGCTTTCTCATGGTGGCGGATCACCTCTTCGATAATAAAGCGAAGGAATTTTTCGCTGAATTCCGGATCGAGATCGGCGGCTTCTGACAGAGCTCTTAGCCGCGCAATCTGGCGCTTTTCCCGGTCCGGGTCCGCCGGTGGCAGCGTCACCTTAGCTTTGTACTCGCCCACCGCTTGCGTGATGCGAAACCGCTCCGCCAGCATATGGATGATCGCCGCATCAATATTGTCGATGCTTTTGCGAAAACTGGCGAGGGTTTGATCCTCGTCGGCATTGGGCGTTGGGGTGAGTTGCACAGAATCCGTCATAGGTCCCGAAGCTAGCAACAATTACACGCTTGCCAAGCGCTCACTGCTAGCCCAAGGGTCGCGGCGAGATGAGCGCCGAAATCGTTCCCCTACCGCGCAAGCAACCTTCGCTAGAGCCGATGCTGTCGCTGACTGCCAACGGCATGAATTCGGTGAACGCCGTAATTCTTGAGCGGATGCAAAGCGAGATACCGCTTATCCCGCGTCTTGCTGGGCATTTGATTTCAGGCGGCGGCAAACGCCTGCGCCCTATGCTGACGCTCGCGGGTGCTGAGTTGGTCGGGTATCAGGGCGACCGGCATCACAAGCTCGCGGCCTCGGTTGAGTTCATTCACACCGCGACTTTGCTGCATGATGATGTGGTTGATGGCAGCGAGCTGCGCCGTGGCAAAGCGGCCGCCAATATCATCTTCGGCAATCCTGCGACCGTGCTGGTCGGAGACTTTCTATTTAGTCGTGCATTTGAGTTGATGACAGAAGATGGCTCGCTCAAAGTGCTGCGCATACTGAGCCACGCCAGTGCTGTGATCGCGGAAGGCGAGGTCAATCA
>CAZOLE010000154.1:0-5321 GCA_964580445.1 uncultured Porphyrobacter sp. | reverse complement strand
ATTGCCAGTAGCTCTGCTTCATCGTCATCAGCCAATTCGCGTTCAAAGCCGCAATGCTTGTCGTCCCACCGGCTCCAGCCTGCCGGAATTGACCCACCGCGTAACTCCACACCGCTAAAGCTATGGCGCACGGCCATATCCTCAACCGTGCGAGCCAAGGCCTCAACAGCGGAATCGCTGTCCGCGCAAATGCCGCCGCCAACGCCAAAGCCGCTGGACACAAGCGCGGGTGGAAACAGGAAAGAGCGCACCTTTGTGAGCGGGAGCCATCCGGTGATCACGCCCAATTGTTCGACGATCAAACCGCTTGCCTTTTGACCCGTCCCAGCTTCAACGCCCAGCAACCATGCCGGACGATGAAATACGCTTGCAGTTTGTTCCGCAACGAAGTCCTCAATCCGGCTTACAAGGCGCGTATCGGTAAGATCAGCTATACTGACCTGGCTTGTGAGGTTGATCGGCGCGTTCATGCGGCGAGATCTTCTCTTTGCGAAGCAGAAACAAATGGCACCGTCCGTTCTGCTTCTTTCTGAGCAATCACATCCATCCGGTCCCATTCAAATTCGCGGGCCAAATCGCGCAATTTGCCTGCCATCTTTTCAAGGCCAGTATAGTGGCGCAGCTTGGAACGCATGGGGGCATTGGGCACGCGCGGTTGATCAGGATCAACTTCCCACGGGTGGAAATAGAAAACTGCTGGGCGCTCTTCCTTGCGATTTACCTGCCGAATGGCCCATCGCGAAAACGCATAAGGTAGCACGCGGAAAAAACCGCCTCCGCCAGCCGCCACCCGGCGGCCACCCAACATAGCTGTGGTCACAGGAATTTCGATCAAGTCAGAGGATGGAACAGGGCGAAATGCAAAGCGCGGTGCCTCGGGCCAACCGTAGTGATCGTGCACAACCGGGGCGACGCTCGACGAATAGACATAACCTTGCTCTGCCAGCTCTTCGAACGCCCATGGTGTGCGCTGATCAATTGAGAAACTAGGTGCGCGATACCCTATAATTTTCTCGCCCGAGGCGTCTTCAAGGATCTGCTTCGCAAGCTTAATATCCTGCGCAAAACGAGTGCGATCAAAAGTGAACACGCGCGCATGGTCATAGCCGTGGCTGGCGATTTCATGCCCCGCTTCGGCAATCCGGCGGATCAGCTTAGGATGACGTTGCGCCACCCAACCCAGCGTAAAGAACGTCGCCTTGACCTCGGCCTCTGCAAACAGATCGAGGATTTGCGCGACATTGTTTTCGACACGCGTCGCGATGCCATCCCAGTCTTTGCGCTGGATGACAGTTTCGAACGCGCCAACTTGGAACCAATCCTCCACGTCAACAGAAAGGCCGTTTGTAATCCGAGGATGGCCGGGTTTGGTCATAAGTTAAGCTGCCTCGCGTGAACCTTCGTCTTCAAGCCATTCGATCAGCATGCTGAGCACATGGCGGAAGCTCTGCTCTTGTTCTTCAAGGCGGCGTTCAATCCGCCCCAAAGCGTCGTTAAGATCGCCGTCAGCACCCACGGTCGCGCTAGACACGCCGTTTGGCATTGAAGCGGCCGCGATTGCAGCGGATGAACCTTCTGGCGCACCGGCAGCTTGCAAGTTGCTGATTGCGGCTTCGAGTTCAGCCGTGCGTGCGTCGCGTTCGGCAAGAAGTTCGGCGACTTCGCTGGCTGGAACACTGTCCAGATCTTCATCCAAGGGCGCAAGGGCAGCGTCCGGCTCAATACTGAGCGGGCTCGCTTGCTCGCTCGACCCACGCGATTGATCCGACGACATTTCTTCGAGCACTGCCCGAAGCATTTGCACGGTCAGCTCATCTTGCTCTTCGATAGCTCCCAGCAGCAGCAAACGGTTCATCACCTGATTGACGCGGCGAGGAATGCCAGCAGTGTTCTTGAAGAGAGCTGGCAAAAGGCCTGCACCCAATTGTGGGCGCCCATCCCATCCGACATGCGAAAGCCGGTGATGAATGTAATCTTCAACCTCGTCAGCATCGAGCGCTTCCAAGTGATGTGATGCAATGATGCGCTGACGCAGTTGATCAAGGTCCGGGTGGTTCGCCAATGTGCGGCGGAACTCGGGCTGACCCAGCAACAAGCTCTGCAACAGCGGGTGCGAACCCAGTTGGAAGTTGGACAGCATCCGCAGCTCTTCAAGTGCGGTGAGGCCAAGGTTTTGACACTCATCGACGATCAAAAGGCAACGACGCCCAGCGCGCGCCTCATCTTGCAAGAACTGCTCAATCGCACCCAAAGCTGCCGCTTTATCGCGACCTTCAAGTTCAAGACCAAAGCTCTGCGCGACGACATGAACGATCTCTTCACCGTCCAACGCGCTGGTAACAATCTGACCGACTGTCAGAGCATCGGGATCGATCCGCTCCATCAGATGCGCAACAAGCGTAGACTTGCCCGCACCGACTTCGCCAGTGATCACGATGAAGCCTTCGCCCTGATTGAGGCCATAGCCGCAATATGACATCGCCTTGCGATGGCTCGCGCTTTCAAAGTAGAATTGCGGGTCTGGCGTCAGTTGGAACGGGCGTCCACGAAAGCCGTAAAATTGATCGTACATAGTAAGACAGGCTCCGTAGGTCAGAAGTCGTAGCGCAGGCCAAGCAGCGCAGAGGCAACAGCGAAGTCTTCATCGGTGAATTCGCTATCGATATAATCCACGCCAAGCGCAGCTCGGGCTGAAAGTTTGCGAGTGATCGAGCGGTTATAGGCCGCCGAAGCGCCGTATCCGGTCACATCACCGCCATCGAAGCCGCTCTCAAACAGGTTGAGATAGGCGTTGCCAGCGATGGTCCCGCTTTGACCAAGCGGGCTGCTTGCACCGGCGGTGACATAGTAGTTCTCGTCCGAGACCCCATCGATAGCTTCAAGAACAGTGCCCTCAGCGCCGATGAATTCGCGGCGGTTATATCCGGCGCCAATTCCAGCCGAAACGCGTCCGATACGACGCTGGTAGCTTGCCGCAACGCCTTGGTTGCGGAAGGCTGCCGAGCGGATCGATCCCAGATTTCCGGTCAAACCAACACTCTCGTTGTCGCCGATCAAACCACCAAGATCACCTGTGAATGGGTTGCGGATGACGTCAAAGTCGTTTGAAAGACCCGAAAGCGAGTCCGTCAGTGCGCCACCTAGACCGGTGATGCCGTCATAAACTGAGACATTGAGCGAACTGCGGCGGTCGGGCTGATACGAGAAGCTGCCGTAATAGGTGGTTGAATCGTAGCGACGCCCCACTGTTGCAGCGAGCGACGTACGTGAACTCGGGCTCCAAGTAACGCCAACATCCCAAATGAGACCGTCAGCTTCGAATGCGATCTGACGCGGGCTGGCTGTGTCAGTCACAAACCGGCCATCCTCATCGAGGATCGGATCACCGTTCACGTCGCGTAACGCATCGCGGCTCGACACTTCGACATCTTCGTAACCAATTCCACCAACAACTGCGAAGTTGTCTGTGATCGGAACAGTCACATCGCCGCGCACGTAGAGGTCACGCACACGCTGATCTAGGTTAGAAATGTCTTCCTGAAACGCGCCAGCGGTAACCCCGACACCAACAGGCAAAGGATCGCCTGCTTGCGTGCCAGCACGGATCTGACCGCTATAGCTGGTGCTTTCATCAAAGGCGTCGATATTGTCGCCAGCGGGGTTCACGAGGTTCGTATCGGTTTCAAAGCGGGTGTAACCCACCCGAGCTGCGCCGGTAATATCAACCGACCCCGCGCGAGTGGCAAAACTTGGACCCGCAAAGCCACTGTATATCCGGCTTTCGGCATCTTCGCTAACCAATGGGTTGCCAGAGACGCCGCCTCCGCCATCAACGCGCGTCCGACTAGCAAGCGCACCTGCTTCGAGCGTTACAGCGCGCGGGACAATTGCAAGAGATCCGCGCGCAATGCCGCTGATCGTATCGCTATCGACGGTGTTATCGTCATAACCAATATTGCGCTCGTAACGCAGCGACACCGAAGCGCCGCTGTTGCGTCCTTGTGTGTTGAGATCAACGCCTACGGCAATCTGTGTGAAGGTCACGACCTCATCACCGGGCGTCAATTCGGCGCTGAGCACCTGACTGACCTCGATATAAGGCTGAACCGTTGTGGTCGGTCCCTCACTGTTATTGCTCTGAGCATGGGCGGGCACTGCAAATGCAGCTGCCATGATACCAAGCACGGATATAGAATTAAGGTGACGCATGATCATTGCTCCCTTTCGCCATAATCGCCAAATCGGCGACCGGACGGGCTGAACCGCGCAGCGTTGAGCAGCAATTTGATGTCTGGACAGGCTGACATCAGTTGTTGCGCGTCATCAAGGCTAGCGCGGCTAGTTTCATCGGCACGGACCACCAACAATGCCTGACCCACATGGGAGGCAAGCTCAGCAGCGGGGGATGCCGCCAAAGCTGGTGGAGTGTCGAAGATTACAAAACGGTTAGGTGCACCTCGCGTAAGCCGATCGAGGACATCGGCGGTGCGGGTGCTGGCGAGAAATTCTGAATCGCGCGAACTGCTGGTGCCTGCGGGAAGAACAAACAATCCATCGATGTCTGTCGCGAGACACAAGTCTTCTGGGCGCAGGCTCTTGTCAGCCAGGCAATCCATGAAGCCTTCATCAGTTTCGATTCCCAAGCGGTTGGGGATCGACGGGTTCATCGTG
The DNA here is from genome assembly GCA_964580445.1 of uncultured Porphyrobacter sp. Classification (GTDB taxonomy): domain Bacteria; phylum Pseudomonadota; class Alphaproteobacteria; order Sphingomonadales; family Sphingomonadaceae; genus Erythrobacter. The sequence goes on along the minus strand of CAZOLE010000154.1, from coordinate 650 downwards.
TCTGCATCGACTAGTAGAACTTCAACATCGCGTTCTGCCGCAAGAGCGATTGCAAGGTTGAGCGAACAATAGGTTTTGCCTTCGCCTGGAAGCGGAGAGCTAACCAGAATACGGCGCGCGCGTTCATCTTTGCTAGCTCGTGCATCAGCTAGCAATTCACGCTTCACGATACGGAACTCTTCCAACAGCGTCGTGACCGAATTTTCAGGCACAAGGATGCCGGCATCGTCCAGCATGTCGCGATCGACAGCCTGCTTTGGGCCCCGCAAGGTAACTGCGCGAACTGTTGACTGAACAGCATCGCCATCGCTCGATTGCAACGCGTCCTGAGCTTGATTTTGTCCGGCCTGCGCGGCGCGGCGCACTGCGCCCGGTACGCGCGGTTCTACCTCGCGTAATCCATTAGGCATCACCGCTGGGCCAATCTGGTCCAAACCAAATGCTGCGTCCGCACGTTCCAGAAGCGATCCGCGCTTTGCTGGCTTAAGCGGCGATTTGACGCGGTTTATTTTACCTTGCTGTGTCATTGTGTGTTCCGTGCGCCCCCTCACGCGACCGTTCCGACGGTGACCATCTCGATTGCGAGAAGGACCACGAAAACGCAGACGAGCCCGGCGCAGGCACCTGCGAATTGTTTGAAACGCTTGCGC
>CAZOLE010000153.1:0-5346 GCA_964580445.1 uncultured Porphyrobacter sp. | reverse complement strand
AGGCTGGCGACCAGCTCAGAGCGAACGTGTAACCCGTCACTGGCATAGTGCGGCGTTTGCCATTGGGCGTGACTTTGGGAACGCTGGAGGCGAGCGGCGCGCGGCACTGATAGGCTTGCGCACTGGCGGCGGTGGCTGGAACAATCAGCGCGAGCGCGGTGGCAAAAAGGCTAGTCGAAAGTCGCAGGGTCAATTTGCCTTACCTTTTCGAACCATTGGTTGGCGGACGGGACAAACAGCCAACCAAAAGTGCCTAGAACGGCCACTGTGTACACGGTTTCCAACAAATCCTCAGATGCGACAAAGGGATACGCCCAGAATGAAGCGACAATACCAACCGCAGTTAGGCATGCAAATGCCGTCACAATTGCCCGCGCGACCTTGCTCGCAAAGAACCAGATGGCCACGATCGGTATCAAAACGATGCTGAACAAAGCCGAGTTGAGAATGATCATGTGGTCGAAGGTCCAGTCAGTGTCAGGAAAGTCCTCACGTAGGGCCTCCAAGGCATCCCCGCTTTCTGCGATCCCCCACGCCAGTTCGAACAAACCACTCAAAAGATTGATCGTGCAAAACGCCCAAATGCTCCAAGGCCTTGGCCCCTCGGCCAGCCTCATAGCGGCGTAAAGTCCAGCCCGACATCGGCGGCAGGGGCGCTTTGGGTTAGGCGACCTACGGAGCAATAATCGACCCCGCTTGCGGCTTTGGCTTTGATGGTGTCGAGGTTGATTCCGCCAGAAGCTTCGGTCTTGGCGCGGCCTGCGATCATCGTAACCGCTTCGCGCAAAATCTCTGGCGACATATTGTCGAGCAGCAGGTGATGCGCGCCCGCTTCCAAAGCTGGTTCAATCTGGTCAAGCCGGTCAACTTCGCAGATGATCTGTGCAACGCCTGCATCGCGCGCGCGGCGCACCGCTTCGCCGACGCTGCCCGCAACCGCGACATGGTTGTCCTTGATCATCGCCGCGTCCCAAAGGCCCATGCGGTGGTTATTGGCCCCGCTGAGGCGCACCGCGTATTTTTCCAACACGCGCAGGCCGGGCAGGGTCTTGCGGGTATCGAGCAAGGTGCAATTGGGATTGTCCATCGCGGTGACATATTCGCGCGCCATTGTCGCGATGCCCGAGAGGTGCTGGACAATGTTCAAGGCGCTGCGTTCGGCGGTCAGGAGCGCGCGGGCATTCCCTTCGAGCCGCATCAGGTCAGTTCCCGGCTCAACGCTGTCGCCATCGTTCACCAGAGCCTCAATCTCGCAATCGGGATCAAGGAAGCGGAAAAACGCCACGGCCAAGGGCAGGCCTGCGACAACGATCGGATCTCGGCTGTCCATCACTCCGGAAAAGCGCGCATCGGCGGGGATGACACTTTCGGAGGTGACATCGCGCCCGCCGCCTTCGAGGCCCACGCCTAAATCTTCGTCGAGCGTTTCGCGGATGAATTTGTCTAGGTCGAGGCCGGAGAGTGTGAATTGGGGCATGGGGTTGGTTTGGCGGAGTCGTTTGTTTTGCGCAAGCGCATCCGCGCTCGCGATATCCCACGCAGATTTTGTTTTTCGCACCCCATCCGGCGCGCGATATCCTCGCGCCTTCGGCGCTGCGGGCGGCCAGTCGGCCTTGCGGTCGCTACGCGACCGTGCTCCGCGACGAGTTAGCTAGGTTGCGCAATCCCGACCAGTCCCAGTCTTGCCCCTAGTCACGGTAGTCAAAGGGCAACGGCCCGCCCGCAGCGGGCGCAGCTATGCTCTGCGTCTAGCGAGGAGTTCGCCCGGATGGGCGAACACACAAAATCAATGCACAAATCTCGCGACCACATCCCTGTAAGACCGCGAAACCTTCACTTCCGCACCGCTTTCCAACACCAGGAAGCACTCGCCATTGGTGTGGGGTTTCACCTGCCGCACTTGGTCGAGATTGACGATGGTGGAGCGGTGGACACGCTGGAATGTGCGCGGGTCTAGGCGGCGTTCCAGATCCTTCATCGTCTCACGCAGGACCAGCGAATTGTCGCCGGTTGAGATGATCATGTAATCGCCAGCGGCCTCGATATGTTCAATCGAATCCACTTCCACGCGGAAGATTTGTCCGCGATCCTTCACATTGATGAGCTTTTCAAAGCGGTCCGTGCTTTCGCCCGCATCACCGCCAAAATCAGCGGCGCGGTCAGGAGCTACTTCTGCAAGCACATCGAGCAATTGCCCGGCATCGTCTGCAGACTTCTTCTCCGCCATGCGTTGACGCACGCGTTCAATCGTGTCGGCCAGTTTCACTTCATCGACCGGCTTCATCAAGTAATTGACCGCATTGGCTTCAAATGCGCGGATCGCGTGTTCTTCAAACGCGGTCACAAACACGAACAAAGGCGGGTCGATTTCCATAACACCTTTTACGACCGAAAAGCCGTCAAATCCCGGCATCTGAATGTCGAGAAAGACCAGATCAGGTTTTTCAGTCTTGATCTTGCGGATCGCCTCGCGCCCATTTGAGCATGTGTCGATCACTTCGATGTCGTCAAACGGTTCGAGCCTGACTTGCATGCCTTGAATGGCAAGCGACTCGTCGTCGACAAGGATTGTGCGGATGGTCATGCGGATGATCCTAAGCTGCGCGCAGGGTTGAGGGGGATAGCAGCAGCGTTGTCGCCTTGCGGCGTGGCGCTGCTGTTATGAACCGACGAAGCGGGGGCGGGGGACCCTTTGTTTTCGCTGTCGGCTTCAAGCTCGCTCGCGCTTTCGCGAGCTTGTTCGTAGGGAATGTCTATGCGCACTTCAAAGCCGCCGCCGGGTTCAGAGCGGGTGGTGAACAGGTGGCCGTCGCCATAGGCTTGCTGCAACCGGCTGCGGATATTGGCAAGACCAACTCCGGTTGAAATCGGTTGGCCATTGGCCTGCGCGCTTTTTTCAAACAATTGCTGTTGTGTGGGGCCATCCACGCCGGGGCCAGTGTCCGCCACGCTGAGGCGCAACCTTTGGCTCGAAACTTGGGCAGTGACGGTGATCTTGGCACCTTCTTCAAGCGGGCTGACCGCGTATTTGATCGCGTTTTCAACCAAAGGCTGAAGCAGCATGGAAGGGAGCATCGCTTTGACCGCTGCATCTTCGATATCAAATTGCGTGCGCAGTCGGCTTTCAAACCGCATCCGTTCGATATCAAGATAAAGTTCCAGCGTTTCGATCTCTTGCTCCAACGTGATTTGCGAACCCGGTTCTGCGATCAAGGAATGCCGCAAGAATTTGGATAGCCGGGTCAGCATCGCGTTTGCTTCATTAGTCTTCTTGATAAGAACAAGCGTGCTGATCGAATTCAAGGTGTTGAACAGGAAATGCGGGTTGAGCTGATAGCGCAGCATGGCGAGCTGTGCTGCGGTGGCCTGTGCTTCGAGCCGTTCAAGCCTGTCGGTTTGCTGTTCGATCGTCAGGAAGTAGTTGATCGCGTAATAAAGCGCGCTCCATCCGCCGAGCAGGGTTGCAGGGATGAACGATAGTCCAAGCAAGCGCTGTAAGAACGTCGTCTCTAGATTGGCCGCGAGATAGATACCCTGAATCCAGGCATCAATTGACGCGTGGAACGCCACCCCAAGAACCAGCGCGATGGTGGTCAGACCCCATGTCAGCAGCGCCCGTTGGTTGATCAATTGGCGATAGAGAACCGAGAGCATCAAGCTGATCGAAAAGCCGGTGATGCTGGTCATTAAGATGACAACCAACAGGTCGAGCGGCTGGCCATTGGCGAGCGCAACAACGGAGCGCAGCAGGAACACCCCGCCCCATCCGGCGAACTGGAGATTCCAGAATGCGCGGTTTTTGCTCGCGAAAAACGGAGCTGGCTGGATCGGAAGCATCGCCATATCTGACCACTCTAGCGCAATTTTTATCGGTTGGCAGTGCTTTCAAGAACGTCAGGCGCGCGGTTTGAACATCTGAGCGCGCGATTGTGCAAGTTTGAGTGGCAGATCAGTGCGCCGCCGCCCCCGCATTCGCTCTAAGTTTGCGGGCCGATTTCGCGTGAAAAACCCGTCCGCCAATCGGCTTTCCCGTGGGCTTCCATCGCCTGATTGACCAGCGGCAACTCTTCGCGAATTTTCGCGGCCCTGCTCTTCCAACTGTCATGCGTGCCTTTGACAAATAGGACGCCACCAGTGTCGGGCTTGTAGCGTTCGATAAAGCGGATCGCAGCACTTGGGTCATAGCCTGCATTGGCGAGGAGCCACGGCATTAAGCGGTCTGCTTCGCGTTCAGCCTTGCGAACATCGCGTTTCTTTTCGCCGCGTGCTTCGAGCCAGACGCGGTGGCCCAAAAGATTGTGCGCTAGTTCATGCGCGATAGCCGCCGCGAGCAGTGGTTCCTCATAGGAAAACGCGCGAAAACTCGTACCCAGCAGCACGACTTCGCCAGAGGCAACCGCCCGACTGCTTCCCGATTCCAAGGTAAAGCGTGTGCGGCAGGCCGGTATAGCTTTGAGCATCACCGGCTCACCATTGGGGAAGGCCAATTGGACAAAGCCAGCGCGGCTCAATTCGGCATCAATGTGATCGTGGACCCACTCGAGCCGTTCCCAATCCATGCGCTTGCCTGCTGGCCGGGTATTGGGATCGAGCGCGCCGATGCGTGACACTTCACGGTTTGCAGGAAAGTGGCCCGACAAGGCCGCCGGCGAGCCTTTGGCCGCTGTTTGCACGGCGAAGTCACCGCTTATGCTCAAAGCTGCTCGGGCAATACCGGGCTCGCCATAGCTCGCCATATCCTGTAATTGCAGGCCGATGGCGGGCACTGGATTGTCGCAAAAAACCGCGTTGGTGGTGACGAGTTTCCAGCCAATATCCTGAAGCCGTTGGTCATAGGACTGGAAGCTTTCAATCGCTTGGCGTTCAGCGGCTAGATCAATCTTGGAGATGTCTGGCGCAGCTATAGCCACAGGTGCGCTCAGCGCCATCGCGAGGGCTGCCAGCCCTTTCATCGCGGTTCTGAGCGCCATTGGCATCAGCTTGGTTCAGCTGCGCTCGCTTCTTCGAGCGCTTCTTTCAACCGGTCAAAGCCCACAAACCCGCCAATTGCGCTGGTCTTTGTGGCCCAGCCGGGGGTGCCTTCGAAGCCGAGCGACTGCGCCAGCGATAGGTTGCGTGCCAGCTCCGCTGCCACTTCATTGGATGCGGCATCCACCCTGGCTTTTTCCAAGTCCAAGCCGGCTTTGGTCGCTGCCGCTTCAATGTTCTCTTGCGAGGTTCCGCCAATTTCAAACATCGCCTCGTGAAAGGCGGCGTATTTGCCCTGCTTTGCCGCCGCCAAAGCCATGCGTGCAGGAGCGTCGCTACCTTCGAAGATTGGCCACTCGCGGATGACCACCTTGACCT
>CAZOLE010000152.1:0-5367 GCA_964580445.1 uncultured Porphyrobacter sp. | reverse complement strand
TGGTGCAATCCGCTCTGGCCCCTCGACACGCGCCACATCGCGCACAGTGCCACGCCAGGAAAAGCGCTGCGGTAGGCCGTCAGGCGATGCGTAGAGCACAGCAACCCCCTCCGCTCTATCAAGTATTTTCAAAGGCCTAGAGCGGGTTTGGGAAGACATTTGAGAGGTTGAGAGCGGCTCCAAAGGTGCCTTCCACACTTGCGCGCGCTCAGGCAGGTGGCTGGCAAATGGCACCGGTCGGCGCACAGCCTGCGGCCCCAGCCTTACTGACAGCCGGTCGATGCAAGCGCTGATCGATGTGCCATGCGCCTCAGCCGCGTTCTCCATATCACCTTGCGCCAATGCCAAGGCTTCCGTCCAACTTGCGCGCAACCGCACTGTCTCGATACCAAAGCCTGCATCAACATCGTCAAGCTTAGTGGTGAACAGCCGAGTAATATGTGCCGCTTCGCGCGTCGCTGAGGCAAGCTCAAGCCGCCGCACCAAAACCTCGCCATCCACCCGCCATAGACCAAGCTCGAGCCGCCTTGCGCCTTGTCCGCGCGCTTCGAGTTCGCGGACCATATCAAGCGCCAGATCGCTCAGCACTTGGTCGAGCAAAGTGCGGTGACGGATCGGTTCCATCAAACGGCGTTGCACCATCGGCATATGGTGCGGAACAATCGGGAGCAGCGGTTCAGGCACTGTTCCAAGCAGTTGATCGAGCCGGATGAGCGGATTAGCCGAAGGCGATTTGCGATTGCGAAAGCGGCGGTGAAGAGCATCGCGCGCAGCTTTCTCTGTCCGTTCGATATCTCCAGTTGCAATACTGCCCAGATCTTCAAGACGCTTGATTCCGAGACGGTGCAGCACTGTTAGTACGTCCTGGTCCAACCTCAGCGCTGCGACCGGCAAATCACCAAGAACACGCATCATCTCCTCTTTGCGCGCACCAGGTGGGAAAGGCGGGACAATGACCTCCCCCCGCCCTGAATACGCACCTGCATGCGTGCCAAAGTGAGCGAGCGCCCAAGCCGCGCCTGCGGTTGGGGCAATGCTCGCACGCACGGCCAGTTTGCGCGCAGCAAAAGCGGATTGGACATCGACAAGCAGTTTGCGCTCGCCGCCAAACAGATGCGCCGCCGCAGTTACATCGACAAGCACACCATCGGGCGGGTCAAGCGCGCTCCAAGGCCCCCAGCGCTGCGACCACAGGCTCAGTTTCTCCAGAAAATCGAGGTCGCCTGCCGGATCAGCTGGTGCAACGACAAGTTCAGGACAGATCGTGCGTGCATCCGCCAGCATTGTGCCCGGCTGCGCGCCTGCCACGCGGCCCGCCTCGTTCACAGCCTTCACCCGCGGACCATGCGCGGTCTCTGTGATTAGTGCAGTGGGCGCTGTATCCGCGCCCTCACCCGCTTCACATCCGTGCGACAGTCGCCAACGATCGACCGACAGTCGCGCGAGCCAGATAGCGAGAATGCGCCGAGGAGGTTTCTGCCGCATCTGCATTGGTGTTGGTGTTGGCGATTCCGGGCCGCTCGGCTCGCAATTGTCCTTTGTCATTGTTCAAAATCCATTGCCCCGGCGCATGCGCTCGAGCGCGAAACAGTTCAGCTTTCCAGTGCGGCTCACCCGGCGCATCGTGGTTCCAGCGCGGGGTCTCAGAGGGCGCGGCCTCAATCCGCCAGCGCATCCGCGCCGAAGACAGATCGGCTTGCGCTTCCAAACGCACCAGCCACAAAGCCACACCATGCTTCTCCGCAGTGAGACTCAAGCGGCGCGAGGCTGTAAAATCGAGTCCGCGTGGATTGCCGACGATTTCTCCGATGACACAAGCAAGGTCTCGGCATTTCAGTCCCTCTTCAAGCGCGAAGAGCGCATCTTCAGGCGTTTTGGCGGCGACATGGATCAACCGGCCTTGCAACTCATCAGGCAGACCTTGCACGCAAGGGCGCCCGCTGCGCTCAATCGCGCGGGCATCCTGCACCCACAGCACTTGGCGGTGATCCTCTGTCTCAGCAAGCGGATCGGCCTTGCCTGTGCTGGCCACCCGAAGCGCATCGCGCGCCAGCGCGAGCGCCACCCCTGCTCCGCTCGCATCATCGCTGGAGGCGAATATCTCGCTGTGCAGTGGTTGTTCGGTCAGACCCGGACGCCAGCGCACTTCACGCGCTTTGGAAAGCGACGCAATGTCTGCGGTAGAAAGGCATGCGGCTTCACCTGCGAAAGCAGCAGGGACAGTGCGGTTTTGCAGCGCTTTCGCGCCGGAAGATAGGGCATATCTGGGCATAGGAACACTTTGATCAGAGACTCACACGAGTCTCATTTGTTCCTACTATGTTCCATAATTGGAGAGCGATTGCAACGCCCACTTTAAGACGCGGCAATCGCTCCCCTAGTGATTATCCAAAGAGGCCAAAGCCGAGGATCACCAACAGCACCGCCGGGCAAACAAATCGCACCAACGCACGCCAAATCTGATGAAGCGCTCCGTCAATGCCGTTCTCTTGATCGATCAGCTTCGAGTCAGCAAACCAGCCAACGAAGATACACGTCAAAATCGCACCGATTGGCATAAACAGTTTCGCCGTTACTCCATCGAGCGCGTCGAAGAAATTGGCTTCCGCAAAGATCGGGACGAACGCGAGAGGACGGAAATCGGCCATCTCATTAAACGACAACGCAGAAAGAACACCCAAAACAGCAGCGCCCAATCCCACAATGATCGTGGCGAGAGGACGATGAAGCTTGAACTTCTCAAGTGTCCATGCCGTCGGTGCCTCGAGCAGCGACACCGAACTTGTCAGCGCTGCAAAGAAAACCATCGTAAAGAACAGCAAACCAATCAGCGACCCAAATGGCATGGCTTGAAACGCAACCGGAAGCGATTCAAACATCAGACCCGGCCCAGAATTGGCCGCCAGTCCCGCTGCAAAAACAATCGGGAAGATTGCAAGTCCAGCCAACAGCGCCACCGCAGTATCCGCACCAGCGATAATGCCAGAAGTCTCGCCGAGATTGGTATCACGGCTAGCATAAGCACCGTAGGTCATCATCCCAGCCACACCGAGCGAAAGCGAGAAGAAAGCCTGACCCACTGCAGCGAGCATGACTTCACCGGTCAGCTTCGAAAAGTCGAAGGTAAAGAGATAGGACACCGCCTCAGAAAAATTACCTGTGAACGCACCATAGATCGTGATCCCAAGGAACAGCACAAAGAACATCGGCATCAAATAAACCGCAACCCACTCGATCCCGCTCGAAATGCCGCGAGCGACAAAGAACATCGTGATCGCGAGAAAGCCCAGATTAAGTCCGACCATCAATCCGCCATTGCCGAACAGGCTCGGCAAAAGCGCTTCAATATCTTCGGAAGGGCGCCCTGCAAACGCACCGCCGGACAAACCAGTCTGCACCAAATCCTGAGCGAAGATCCCGATGTAATAAACAACCCATCCACCGACAACGCAGTAGAAACTAAGGATCAGAAACGCCGCAAAAACGCCCATGGACCCGAGGATACCCCACCCTTCGGACGCGTTGGAATCGCGCGCCAACCGGCGAACACTTTCTGGCGCCGATGCTTGTCCGTGACGCCCAACCAACACTTCGGACAAAAGAACCGGCAAACCGATAAGCAGCACACAGAAGATATAGAATAGAACAAACGCGCCGCCGCCATTCGCCCCCGCTTCCGCAGGAAATCGCCACATATTGCCCAGCCCGACCGCTGAACCAACTGCCGCGAGGATAAATGCGCTGCGCGAGGACCAACCTTCTCTCGCTGACGAACCGCTCGATGCTACCATCTCAGAAAACTTCCTCATCTCAGCGCGAACCCCCGCGCTTTCCCATATTTCACCTTCCTGCAAGAAAATTGCGCCCGCGCCAAGAGCCAAAGCCAATCAGCGCTTTGCCATTGTGCAAAGGGGACGCTAAATGCTTGCCCATGTCGACAACGTTCCAGCTCGATACGAGCACCAGCCGCGCCACCCCCACGCCAAAGCCTCGCAAACGGCTAACCGTTCCACGCATCCGCGATCGCAAGAAAGATGGGGCAACCAAAGAGCCGCTGGTGATGCTGACAGCCTACACCGCGCGCCAAGCCCAATTGCTGGACGCGCACTGCGATATTTTGCTGGTAGGAGATTCGCTTGGCCAGGTCATTTATGGGCTCGACAGCACCCTTCCCGTAACACCGGAGATGATGATCAATCACGGTGCAGCAGTGGTTCGCGGCTCTTATCACAGCCTCGTGGTCGTCGATATGCCGTTTGGCTCTTATGAGGCATCGCCAGAAATCGCTTTCGGAGTCGCTGCAAAGATCATGGCCGATACTGGCTGCGCGGCAGTGAAGCTCGAGGGCGGGGAAGCAATGGCGGAAACGATCGCGTTTCTCACCCAACGCGGTATTCCGGTCATGGCGCATGTCGGCCTAACTCCACAAGCGGTCAACGTATTGGGCGGCTATGCAGCGCGAGGACGTTCGCAGGAAGAGCACAAAAAGATCATGCGTGATGGCAAAGCCGTTCAGGACGCCGGTGCGTTTGCAGTCGTCGCGGAGGGAGTGATCGAACCGATTGCAATTGCGCTCACGCAGTCACTTGAAATTCCGGTGATCGGTATTGGTGCATCCGCCCAATGCGATGGACAAGTGCTGGTGACCGAAGACATGCTGGGCATGTTCGAACGTGTTCCGCGCTTTGTAAAACGCTATGAGAATATCGCTGAGGTTATCGACAAGACGGTTGCGACTTATGCCGAAGAAGTGCGGGCGCGCACTTTCCCGAGCGAAGAGCAGACCTATCAGCCTAAGTCATGATCCCGGGCCAAAAGGTTCGCGAGTGGCGCAGCAAGTATCAGTTGCAACAGGTGATAGAGCAATAAAGGCGCAATGACGAAGCCCGCAACGCTGGGTTCAAACACAATCGCCGCTAAAGGCGCTCCGATGGCAATACTCTTTTGCGCGCCGGCAAAAAGAAACGCGATACGGTCTTTGCGCGCCAACTGAAGCGCTCCTCCCGCCGTCCATGCACCGCCAGTGCCTATAATCAGGAAGGCGATGACCAAGCCGATCAACGCAGCCCATTGCATCCCGCTAAACATCGTTGCCAGGCCTTGCTCAACGGCGCCAGAGAACGCGACATAGACCGCAATTCCGATCACTAACCGATCAATCCAAGCGATCTGGCCTTTGCGCGAGGCAATCCAATCGCCGGTCCAGCCTTGAATCGCTTGACCGATGACAAAGGGCAGCACGAGGATGAAACCAATTCGCACAATCGTTTCGCTGCCGATCTCCGCCACAGCGCCGCCGCCAAGCAGCGCAAAGATTGGAGCAGTAACGAACACGCCAGCGATGTTGATCAGCGCAGCCCCAACAAC
>CAZOLE010000151.1:0-5410 GCA_964580445.1 uncultured Porphyrobacter sp. | reverse complement strand
CGTTTGGAAGGTCTGAAAGACGGCCGTTACAATGTGCGTGCGCGTGGAATTGCTGAATCCGGAATAGAAGGCTTTTCTCAAGCAGAAGCGTATTCATTCCGCCGCAAACGCGCTGGCGTCAGCGGAACTGCGGCTAAATCTCCGTTGCTTGATGGGTTCCGGTTTGACTGGGTTCCAGAAGGCGAAGGCACAAGCGCTTACGCCTTCCAACTCTGGCGCAAAGGCGACAAGGAGCAGCTGCTTGTCGATGAGACGGGATTGTCCGACACCTCGATTGTTCTGACAGATCTCCAAAACGGCACTTACGAGTGGCGTGTCGCAATCATGCAGGCGGAGGCCGAAGGGCTGCTTAAAGTTTGGGGTGATACAAAAGCCCTTGTGGTTTCTGACTAGTAGAAGCAGAGCGCTTCGATGACTTCAGCGCGATTGATGCTGGAATGGGCGATCCTGCTCGTCCTCGCCATCATTGGCGCGTCCTGGCTTCATTCAAGCGGGTCGACCAGCCGGATTGATAATCAGATATTGGATTATGGGGCGGCCTTCGCGCGCCCTGAGGTATCATCTGACATCGTCGTTGTGACGATCGACGACCAAAGCCTCGAAGACGTGGGCCAATGGCCATGGTCGCGCAGCACTCACGCCAAGTTGATTGATCGATTGAGTGAAGCTGGCGCGCGGCTGGTGGTGATGGATATTCTGTTCATCGATCCCAGCGAAGCGGAAGCGGATGATGCTCTATCTCAGGCCATTTCGTCAAACGGGATGGTAGCACTACCGCACACATTTGGTCCAAAGATCAATACGTTTGACGAAGCCGAACCGATTTTGCCGCTCGGCAAGTTTCGAAGCGCTTCAAGGGCTGTTGGGCATGTGGTGGCTGAACCAGATAACGATGGTGTCTTGCGTCGTTTTGACCTGAATTACGAACTGGGTTCTCAGTCCTATCCTCATTTGTCAGTCAAAGTACTGGAAGCACTCGAGTTACCGGTTCCCGAAGCCGCGCACGAACATGATGCTGTGGTCCCGTTTCACCCGAGCGGCAAATTCATCTCCGAATCCGCAGCAAACGTGTTGAGTCGTGCAACGATTGAGGGCGTTTTTGCAGATAAGATTGTCCTTGTCGGGGCAACCGGATCAGGGATGGGGGACCGTTATTCCGTGGCGTCCGGATCGGTCAGCTTAATGACAGGGTTGGAGACGCAGGCGAACCTTCTAAACGCCTTAATGCAAGATGCACTTATCCATCCGGTCGGCAAAGTCTGGCAAGATGGCCTTGCGGCTTTGGCGATGCTATTCTTGTTTCTGTCTTTCTGGTACGCGCCGCCGCGCTTTGTTCTAATTGCCGCAATTGGCGTAACTGTGACCGCGCTTCTTGTGTCAGCGGTCCTCTTGAGTTCCGCCTCAATCTGGCTCGCGCCCAGTGCTATCATCATCACAACAATGTTGATCTACCCGATTTGGAGCTGGCGACGGTTGAGTCATGCGAGCCGGTACCTAGAGCGCGAGGCGCGGCGTTTGGCCGGGGACGGGACGCTTCCTGGCGCGCAAGATGGGCTCGATTACGTGACGCGCCAAATCTTCCAACTGCGCGGCATCATTCGTACGGTGAACGATTCGCTTAGCTTCATGCGCAACATTATCGAGGCTGCGCCTGATGCAATTCTTGTGCTTGACCGCAAAGGCGCGGTGCAAATGCTCAACGGGAAAGCAAGCCAACTGTTTCCCCATGCCAAGGCGCTCGATCAGACTACATTCGCGGAGTTCTTGATTTTCGCTCGGGCTCAGATGGTGCGCGAAGGCAGCGAGTTGGAAACTGAGGATGGCAGATCATTCCTTATTGCGCGGGCTGAGCTCGACCAAACATCAGAGATAAAAGAGGCGGGCAGTATTATTGCCTTGCGCGACGTGACGGAGCTCCGTGAGTTGGACAACGAGCGCCAACAGATGCTTGAATTTCTGTCGCACGATATGCGCACGCCGCAAGTTGCAATTGTAGGCCTCACTCAGAAAGCTGCCACACCTGAAGAAAAGCCGAGTCCAGATACGATCCGTCGCATTCGATTGCAGGCGGAGCGCACGCTCAAACTCGCTGATGACTTTGTTCAATTGGCACGACTGCAAAGCACCATTCTGCAAATGGAAGATAGCGACATCAGTGCTTTGGTCGAAGAAGCAGTGGACCGAGCCTATACGCAAGCAGAAGCCAAGCAAATCACGCTTGACCAGAGCGTTCCGGAAGAGCCGTGTTTCGCAACGGTAGATGCATCTTTAATCGCCCGAATGCTCGACAATCTTATCGGCAACGCAATCAAATACTCCGATGATGGGGGAAATGTATCAGTTACCTTGGAGCCGAGGTCTGACGGGACATTAGGAATAATCATTACCGACGATGGCCCGGGGCTGTCGCAAGCGCGGCTAACAAATCCGTTTGCGAGATTTGGTGCTCACTCGACCCACGCTGGGCCTTCCGCAGGATTAGGACTCGCATTGGTCAAGAAGGTGATCGACACTCATAACGGCACAATTGATGTGCATTCCGCCCCAGGTGCGGGCGCGAAGTTTGTTATCACGTTGCCTGGAGAAGTGATCTAGTTCTGAGGTGTTTTGAGCGCGTCACTGACCAGTTTTTCGGCCATCTTCGTAATGTCTGCATCTTCGAATTCGCACTCAATCTTGGCGGCCTGTCCGCGATACACCAAAGCTCCGCTGGTCCGATTAAACAGTATGAGCGTCGCGAGCATCCGTTTGGCGCTGCATCTATCAAATCGCCTTTTGTCTCTGGGTGCGATGATCCAATTGGGTTCCTGTGTCTGCGTCCCTTCAGAATTCGTCGCGATGCCGCCAGCCGCATCATTGGTTGAAAGCGCATAGTCGGCGATCAATTCAGCTTGCGGTTGGTTGGCAATGGAGCGGCTTGAAAATGCTTCCTCAAGCGCAGCAGCTAAGCGACCGCGATCGCTTGACGTGTCCTCTTCTGGAGAATTTATCGTGACGCCGGTTCGCGCAGTCGAGCCATCACCGGTCGAACGAATTTGCACAGGCGTGCTCACCGCGCATGCGGTTAGCATGCTCGCCAGAGCTAAATTTATGACACCAGCACTACATTTCACACGTCAGGCAAAGCCTTGCTTGGGTTACGCTGCTTCCTCATTATCCGAACAGCGGTCCATGCGATAGCCGAAACCGAACACAGTTTGAATTGCAAATCCATGTCTTGGTCGCAATTCTAACTTTGAACGAACGCGCGAGACGTGAATATCGAGCGTGCGGCTCTCAATATCAGGTACACCGCCCCAGATTTGTCCAAAGATGTAAGCACGCGAAAGCGGGCGATTTAGATTGTCGAAGAACAAAGTCGCCAATTCTGTTTCTTTCGCGGTGAGCTTTACTTCTTCACCGTGCCATTTGATTTTACGCAGAAGGCGGTCAATCTCATAGTCACCAAAGGTCGCATGGCGATCCACCTCGGGCGGTTTGATCCGGCGATTTGCGGCTTCGATCCGTGCAAAGATAACGTCTTTGCTTTCTGGCTTTACGACATAGTCGACTGCGCCAGCTTGAAGCCCGCGAACAATGTCGCTTTTGTCGGCGCGGCTGGTCAAAAGAATAAAGGCAGGTGGATTTTCGAGCGTGTCCGTTGCCCACTCAATAATCTCTACGCCAGTTTTGCCCGGCATGTTCCAATCAACAAGGACCACATCATAGGTCTCGCGCTTCAAAGACGTTTGCAGGTCTGTGCCGCCGCGGAACTTTTCATATTGATGTTGCGTGCCGTCGAGTGCTGCGCTGAGTTGCGACAACAACTCTGGATCATCATCCGCAATTGCAATTCTCATCAGCCGCTCCTCCTTTGTGCGATCCCGTTCTTTAGGATTTTACAATTTGCTACTACGCTAAATTCGATCATCGAAAAGGGCTGTGAGCCAGATTCCGCTCAAATTTTACAAATGTTTACTGCGCACCGAGTGCGGCTTTGTCGAAAAGCTTAACTAAACTCTGTGATTTTGTAGTCCACGAAAAAGGCGGAGCAGCGCATTCGCTACCCCGCCTTTTCGCGTTTCAAAGCTGCTTAGTGCTTACAGCGAAGCGCGGACACCCAAGAAGAACAATGTGCCGACCGGGCTGACCGGGAAGGCTTGCTCAGTCACGAACGGCTCTTCGTTGAAGATGTTGTTTACACCGCCATAGATGTCGAAATTGTCGCTAAAGTCGAAGCTGAACGAGATATCGTGAATGAATGTCTCATCCGTCAGACCATTGGCGAATGAGAATGTGTCTGTTCCCGTGTCACCAACGGACTCAATTTCTACGGCACGCAGACCTTGGCTGTCGAGATAGGTGGTGCCCCATGTCACGCTAAGCCTGTCCCAATCCCAAGTCAGCGATGCACGGCCGGCCCACTCCGGACGTTGTAATTCACCCAACTCAGGATCTACAAATGTCAGATCGCTTGGGTCAAAGAAGTTGTTGAGCTTCTCAACCCATGTGCCGCTGCCGTTGAGCGTGAAGCCGTGATCGCCAATGTCAAAGCGATACTGCGCGGCAAATTCCACGCCAGATGTCTCACTGCGCGCGAAGTTCAAAAGGACTTGCTCCAGCCCGGTGAAGCCACCTGTTGCGGGATTCCGCGAAATCAGGTCGCAGAACTGGTTTGCGATGCTGGAACTATCCACGCAGTTGTCGACGATATCCTGTGCAGAAACGTTGTTGATCGCGTCTTCGATCTCGATGTTGTAGTAATCGACGCTAACGATCAAACCCGGTAGGAATGTCGGCGTAATCTGTGTGCCGACGGTCCACGTGGTTGCGGTTTCTACATCAAGGTTCGGGTTGCCCGCCTGTGTGCCGGAGAAGCGCGCAGTTAGCGGGTCGACAAAGCTGTATGTACCAGTTCCAAAGGTCGGGTCGAAGCCAATGCCGTTAAAGAAGGCCGTGCAGTTGGCTTCGCGCAAAGCTGCATCTGGGCCAGACACAAGGTTGCCGACGTCGCATGGATCAACCGGACGGAAGAAGGCGCCTTGTGCCGGGTCAAACAGTTCATTGATGTTCGGCGCACGAACCGCTTGTGCGTAAGTTGCGCGGAACAAGATGTCCGGCGTTGGCGCATAGAGGCCGCTCACATTCCAAGTGAAGTTGCTGCCCGCAGTTGAATAATTTGCGAAACGACCCGCCGCGCTGATCTCAAAAGTTTCAGCTAGCGGTACGCCCGCAAGGATTGGCAAGCGCACTTCGCCGAACAATTCGTAGACGGTGAATTCGCCGCCTGCATTTGCGGTTTGCGTTGCTGGGTCGAAGACCAGAGAGTTTTGCACGCCGCCAGTCACATCGCCCACGAAATCGCCAGCATTGCCCAAAGGACCGGTCACGGGAAGGGTGCCGAGGATCAGTGGATCGAAGGTCGATGTGC
>CAZOLE010000150.1:0-5450 GCA_964580445.1 uncultured Porphyrobacter sp. | reverse complement strand
GTTCATCATCGATGTGTGGCTTTGGGCGCTGCTGATCGTTTGTGTCTGGTGGTCGTTGCGCGCTGAGAAGCGAGACGGCAATTGGAAGAAGCCTGCATGGATCGGGATGATCGTTGGGCTTTTCTATATTGGGGTGAATGGCGGGATCAGCTCCTATCATGCGCACTCGGATGAGTTTTACGCTCAGACGCGCGGCTTCGAAGGGGGCGAAACGCAGGTCATTGCCAGCCCTTTGCCTTTTAACCCTTTTGCCCGTGAGCGGTTGTTTGGAGCAGACGGCAAATGGTTTCTCATCGAGAACCAATTTTCCGACGAGACAATCATTAAACCTCTTGTCGAGGATGCTTGCGTGCTCCCTGACCTGACAGAAGAGCGTAAGACCCGCTCGCAACTCGACGCGTTCCTGTTCTGGTCGCGTGCGCCCTTTGCGACCCGCGCTGAAGATGGCTCGGTCGTCCTCTATGATGCGCGGTTCTATGATCCGCGTGGACGCGATCGGTTCAGTATCGCTCTGCCAGATGTGGAATGTGAGGAACTTACGTCTGAGTAAGGCGCTTCATTTCACATGACCAAACCCCAAATCGTCTGGCTGCGGCGCGATCTTCGGCTCGCGGACAATCCCGCTCTGTTCGAAGCCGCCAAGCATGGCCCGGTGATCGCGGCCTATGTGCTCGACGATGCAGCGGCAAAGAGCCATGCTTACGGAGGCGCATCGCGCTGGTGGTTGCATCATTCGCTGGCCGACCTCGCAAAACGATTTGAAGCGCGCGGCTCAAAACTGATCCTTCGCAAAGGTGATACGGTTGAGGAGCTGATCAAGCTTGCGGATGAAACGGGCGCAGAGGCCATCCACGCCAACCGCCATTACGAGCCGTGGTGGAGGAATGCGGAAAAAGCGCTCGATGAGGCGCTGACGCTGCATCGCTATGACGGCAATTACCTGATGCCGCCGGGGGCCGTGCGGACCGGGGCAGGGGGCGAGGATAAGATCTACACCCCGTTTAGTCGCGCCGTGCGAGCACAATTGCCACCGCGCGATTTGGTGCCAGAGCCTGAACTCACCGCGCCCGATAGCTGGCCGCAAAGTGATGCCTTGGCGGACTGGAACCTGCTCCCAACAAAGCCCGATTGGTCGGGTGGAATCGCGCAAAGCTGGGAGGTGGGCGAAGAGGCTGCTCACCGTCAGCTTGACTGGTGGGAAGACCATGTCGACGACTATGAGATCAAGCGCAATTTTCCCTCGGTTGAGAAGGTCTCGCGCCTTTCCCCGCACTTGCATTTTGGTGAGATAAGCCCGGTTCAAATCTGGCATTTCCTCAACGGGAAATCATCCAAAGGCGCCTTCATCTATGAAAGCGAGCTAATCTGGCGTGACTATGCGCAAAACGCCATTGCGCAATTCCCGCTCTATGCGCGCAGCAATTACCGCGCGGATTATGACAGGTTGCAATGGCGCGATCCGGAAACTGATCCGAAGGCCGCGCGCGATTTGAAAGCATGGCAGCAGGGCAAAACCGGCTACCCCGTGGTCGACGCTGGAATGCGCGAGCTGTGGCAGACCGGGTGGATGCACAACCGTGTACGCATGATCGCGGCGAGCTTCCTTATCAAGCACCTGTTGATCGATTGGCGACATGGCGAGCAATGGTTCTGGGACACTCTCGTTGATGCCGACTACGCTTCGAACGCAACCAATTGGCAATGGACCGCGGGCACGGGCGTTGATTCCAATATGTTCGTGCGGATTATGGCCCCGCTTACCCAATCGGAGAAGTTCGATTGCGCCGACTACATTCGCCGCTATGTGCCCGAATTGTCTGATCTTGATGAGCCTAGCATTCATGATCCGGAGGCGTTTGGCCGTCTTCCCAAAGGCTATCCGGCGAAGGTCATCGGCCACCGCGAGGCGCGTGAACGCGCATTGTCTGCGTATAAAGCGATCAAAGGCGGCTGAGCCTTTGGCTAGTGGGTTGCCCTAATCAACCCATGCGCTCTAACATGGCGTCATGACAGCGCGTGGGATGAGAGGGGAAGCGTTGCTGAGCGGGGGTGAGCGTTTCACCCCTAAGCCCGGCATGCTTTCAAAGCGGGTGGCGCAAACTGTCGCACCCGCATTTGCAAAACTGGTCGACCGGATTGATGTCGGGTTGGAGAGCGGCACGCTGCGCGCGGTTCTTCCCGATGGGACGAACCGAGTGCTGGGCGCGCATTCGGATGGGTTTGAGGCTCAAATTCACCTAAAGGACTGGCGATCCCTTCTGAGGCTCGCCACGAATGGGGTAATCGGCTTTTATCAGGGATATGAAGCTGACGAGTGGGAGAGCGACGATCTCGTCAGCCTGTTCGCTCTGATGGCTAGCAATGTGCGGTCGCTGCAGGGGACTGCGCGCAGTTCCGGCCCATTCAAATGGGCGGCGGCACTCGCACATAAGTGGAACCGCAATGACCGTGCTGGCGCCAAGCGCAATGTCGCGGCGCATTACGACCTTGGCAATGATTTCTATGCGGCGTGGCTGGATGAAGCCATGATCTATTCCAGCGCTTTGGGCGTGGCGGATGATGGACTTGAAGCCGCCCAGGCACGCAAGCTGGATAGTATCGCCGAACGCCTAGACGGGCTGGAAAGTGTACTCGAAATTGGCTGCGGATGGGGCGCTTTGGCGGAGCGTTTGTCCGAACTTGGGGCAGATGTGACCGCAATCAGCCTTTCGACTGAGCAGCTTGCCCATGCCCGCTTCGAAAGCGCTGGTGAAGTCACCTATCGCAAGCAGGATTACCGCGATGTGCGCGGGCAGTATGATGCTATCGCAAGCGTTGAAATGGTTGAGGCCTTGGGTCGCGAATATTGGCCTAAATTCATGCAAGCGGTTGCCCGCAATCTAAAGCCGGGTGGGCACGCAGCAATCCAATACATCTCAATCGCTGACGACTTGTTCGAAGACTATGCCAGCACGGCTGACTTCATTCAGGCCTATATCTTCCCCGGCGGCATGCTGATCAAATCGAGCGAGTTTCGTGCGCTTGCGGAGGAGCGCGGACTAAGCTGGCAGGACGAAGTGCGTTTCGGACACGACTACGCAGAGACTTTGCGCATTTGGCGCGAACGCTTTGATGCTGCGGTTGCAGAAGAGCAATTGCCCGATGGATTTGATGCGCGCTTTATCCGGCTTTGGCGCTTTTATCTCGCCTATTGCGAAGCAGGGTTTCGCACCGGCAATATCGAAGTGCACCAGGTAACGCTGGTGAAAGAAAACAAGAAACAGAAGGGTTGAGGATATGCGGAATGCACGGATTGGGCTGAGCGCAGCGCTTGCTCTCTCGCTCGCGGCTTGTTCGGGCTCTTACGGCTCTGCCGTTGGGGTGGATGCAGTCGCTGGTTTAGAAGCGCTTCCCGAAGTCATTTTGACCGAACCGCCCACCCGCGATCCGTCTGAGCTGCAAGTGTTGTTTTGGAGCGATGAGCAACGTAATGCGCGTTTCCGCGATATGGAAAGTTGGTTTGCGGGCCACGAAGTGCCCGCGCCTCTAACTCCGTCTACCCTGGAAAAAGGCGCACCCTTGAGCGCGTCGCTGCAAACCGAGCTGCGCGCATACATTCAAGAGAGCAACGCGGCAGGAATCATGGTGCTGCAGGGCGGCAAAGTGCGATTTGAAGAGTATGGTCTGGGCATGACCAAGGACGACCGGTGGACCAGTTTCTCAGTCGCCAAGAGCTTTACCTCGACGCTGTTAGGCGCGGCGGTGAAAGATGGCTTTATCCGGAGCCTCGATGACCCGGTCACGTATTACATCTCGGAGCTTAAAGGCTCTGCCTATGAAGGCGTCACGGTTGAACAGATCGCGACTATGACAAGCGGTGTGGCTTGGAATGAGGATTACACCGATCCAGAAAGCGATGTATCGCAGCTCAATAGGTTTGTGGTTGAGTTTGGTCCCGACGCGATAGTCGAACAGATGAAGCGGTTGAAACGCGAAGCACCAGCGGGTGAGAAATTCGTCTATAAAACCGGTGAAACCAATCTTCTAGGCCTTATTGTTGAGAATGCTTCTGGATTGCCGCTCGCTGAATACTCGCAAACGAAAATCGTCGAACCGGCGGGTCTTGAAGGGGCAATGTTCTGGATGACGGACCCGCGTGGCGGCAATATTGGCGGCTGTTGTCTGTCGCTTAGACTTTCGGACTATGCCCGTGTCGGTGAATTTGTGCGCAAGGGCGGGATTGGCACCGACGGCGAAGCTGTTGTGCCACAAGGATGGTTCGCAAAGGCTGGGTCGCCGCTTGTCGATTTCGGTAACGGGTTTGGCTACGGCTATCAGTGGTGGACCTATCCCGGCGACAATTACGGCGCGCAGGGGATATTCGGGCAATCGATTGCGATTGTTCCGCAATCCGATTTGGTGGTCGCAGTGATTAGCAATTGGCCAGCTGCGCAAAGCAGTACATTCCGCAACAAGGGTGCTGCCTTGGTCTCTAAGATCGCATTTTCCCCGCGCGAATGATCCCGCGAGAGCGCTACGGTTAGATTGCTTTGCGGGCTACGCCAGCGTTGTTGTACCGCTGGAGAATGTTGTCGTGGACAATTGGGCTTAAAAGCTCCGAAAACGCGCAACCAACAATGCAGTTGTCCCACCACACAACCTCGCCTTGGAGCGATTCGAGCCCCGGCAGCGTTAGCCACACCATCTGACCGTCGTGCATTCTGTTGATCGAGGAAGAAGAAAATCCTGAGATCGACAAATCGTGCACCACGGTTTGAAAGGCTCGGCCTCCCGACGCGCGCAACGTCGCCGGGATGGTGAGTTTAGTCCGCACACCGCACCGGTCTTCCTGGGCGGCGACTGAGTAAGTGTCATTTGACATTGGCATAAAGCTGTCTCTTTGAGTCGGGTATGCGGTCTCTAATGCTGGTCAGGCATGAGGGACTTTGCCCATACGGGCTTTCACATAGATTGATTGGTGAAGTTAACCGGAGATTCACCACGCGGTTCACCGTAATTGCGGTGCAATCAGTCGATGCGCTCGCGATGTCCGTTGTCAAAGTCTTCGCTGAGAAGCGAGACGATGCGGTTGGCAACCACCTCGGGAGTCTTCACGGTTTCAGGGTCTTCACCGGGATAGGCTCGCGCTCGCATCTCTGTTCGGGTTGCGCCCGGATCTATCACCGCGACGCGCACCTCGCTCAAATTCTCGACTTCCTGACCATAGCAGTGAAGCAGGTTGTCGAAGGCAGCTTTGGTTGAACCATAGGCGCTCCAATAAGGGCGGGGACCGGCACCCACGCTGCTAGTGAAGCCGATCACGCGGCCTGCTTTGGCCTTGCGCAAAAGCGGATCGAACCCGGACAATAGCGCCTGTGTTGCGACGACATTGGTCATCAGTGCTTTGTTAAACTGTTTGGGATCGATTTGGGTGAGTGGTGATAGCTCAGGCAGGTAAGCAGCGGCTATGC
>CAZOLE010000149.1:0-5456 GCA_964580445.1 uncultured Porphyrobacter sp. | reverse complement strand
TGGTAAGACTGTTGAGATCGACCATGGCAGCGGAATGATCACACGTTATGCTCATATGTCGCGCTTTACCGTTGCAGAGGGGCAGCGTATCGATGCAGGGGCGACGATTGGCGGGATTGGGAGCACAGGTCGCTCTACCGGGCCGCACCTGCATTTCGAAGTTCGTATCAATGATCGCGCGGTGAATCCGCGCAAGTTCTTGGAGACCCGCCCCGATGTTCTCAAAAAAGCCCGCCGAACCGACGCGTCCAGCGACGGCCGCGCCAAAGGCAGCCAATAAAAGGATGGCTGGTGGGTCAGGATCGACATTCTCTGTGATTGGTTCAGATGTAACCATTACCGGCAACATCAGCGCGTCTGCTGATTTGCATGTCGACGGCACTGTCGAAGGTGACATCACTTGCTCTTCGCTTGTTCAGGGCGAAACCAGTTCGATCAGCGGAGCGGTCATCGCCGAAACGGCGCGGCTCGCTGGCCATGTCGACGGCTCGATAACCGCTCGAGAGCTGGTAATTCTGCAAAACGCGCGCATCCAAGGCGATGTGCATTATGATGCATTGACGATTGAGCAAGGCGCGCAAGTCGATGGGAGGTTTGCGCCCAATGCCCAACGTCAGGCCGCTAATGTCACGGACTTGGCTGAAGACAACGACGTCGAAGAACCGCTTCAGCTCGCCAATCAGGCTTAGACCACACGCTTATAGAACCTCGGCGCGCAACGCTTTGCGGTCAAGTTTGCCGATCAGCGTCTTCGGTAGTTCTTCGCGAATTATCACTTCATCGACCCGCTCATGCTTGCCGACCTTAGCGTTGAGCCAATCCCGCAAAGCGGAACCATCCACGGCCGCATCTGCCTGAAGTGTAACGTATGCGCGCGGCACCTCGCCTTTGTAATCGTCAGGCACGCCGATCACGAGGGATTCTTTCACGGCGTCATGTTCTAGAATCACGTCTTCGACCTGACTGGGGAAGACTTTGAATCCACCCACCGCAATCATGTCCTTGATCCGGTCAACGATGGAGAGAAAGCCATCGTCGTCTAGCACTGCGACATCGCCGGTACGCAGATAACGTTTGCCATTGTGCGTGGCGAATGCATCCGCGGCGGCTTCGGGCCGATTCCAATATCCACGCATGATCTGCGGACCAAAGACCGCCAATTCGCCCGGCTCACCATCGGGCGCGAGCCGTGTCGGGTCTTCTTTGTCCAGCAGCAGAATTTCGGTTCCAGCCACCACCTGACCGATCGTGCCGCGTTTGCGTGTGCCAGCGTAGGGATTGACAGAGACCACGCCTGCGCTTTCGGTCAGGCCATAGCCTTCGACAAGGCGCACACCCGTTAGCTCTTCAAACTTAGCGTGGACTGGCGCGGGCATCGGTGCGCCACCGGAAATACAGACATTGAGCGAGGATAGGTCGGTCTTTGCAAGGTCAGGATGGTCTAGCAGCGCTTGGAACATCGTCGGCACACCGGGGAATCCTGTTGCGCTGTGCTTGGCAATAGTTTGCAGCACTTGTTTGGCCTCAAACCGAGGGACCATCGCGATCGAAGCGCCTGCTGCAACCGCATGGTTAAGTAGGCTAGTGTTGGCAAAGACATGAAAGAACGGCAGCGCCCCCATAAACACGTCATTGCGCGGGTCACCGAACGGATTGATCGCGGCTACCTGCAACGCGTTCGTGCTCAGCTGATCATGGCCCAGCATGGCGCCTTTGGGCCGGCCGGTGGTGCCGCCTGTATATTGCAGAAGCGCCAAGTCTTTCGATGGGTCGAGATCGACGAGAGATGCCGGTCTGCTCTTGACCCAAGGGGTATCGCTACCGGCGCCTAATATCGAAGACCAAGCGAGGGTGTTGTGGCTGTACGCAACATTGGCAATCTGGCTGCGTTTGAGGAGTTTGAGCGCTGTCCCTTTCAGCCACGGCAAGGCATCAGAAAGCCGCCCGACTACCAGAGTTTCAAGTGCGGAGTGTTCCAGCACTTCAGCCGCGGTGCCATACAATTCTGGTACATCAACGGTGACCAGCATCCGGGTGCCGCTGTCTTCGACTTGCCAGCTCAACTCCTCAACCGAATAGAGCGGCGAGAAATTGACCGCAATCGCGCCCGCCATCATCGCGCCGTAATAGGCCGAAGCGTATATCGGAACATTGGGCAGAAACAGGCCAACCCGGTCCCCTTTGGCAATCCCGCGCGCTTGCAACCCGGCAGCAAAGCGTTGCGCTTCGACGAAAATATCACCGTAGGAATAGGTTCGGCCCAAGAAATGCAGAAAAGGTGCAGTCGGATCGTAGCGGACCGCGCGCGCAAACATGTCGGGCAGCGTCAGCGGCTCAATCTGAGTGTCCCAAGGGCTAGGGTGATGATAGGCAGCACTATTGACATCCATGTCAATAGAAATGGCTGATCATGCGGCCATAGGCAAGAAAAACCCGCCTCAAGGGCGGGTTCTTCGTGGTGATTCATTCGCTTGGAGGGGTGTCCTTACCCGGTTCAGTCTCCGATTCAGCCTCGGGTGGAGCTGGATCCAGCGCCGGATTAACTGGCGGCGCTTCGCCCGAACCCTCTTCTGATTCGCGCTTGGCCGCCAGCCACGCTTCGGCTTCTGCTTCTTGCGCTGCCTCAGCTGCAGCTTTGACATTGGCTTCGCGTTCAGCATGCAGCTCTTCAATCAGCTTGTCTTTGTCTGACCGGCCATCTGCCACTACGCCTTCTTCTGGCGCCTCTGCGACCACGCCTGCGCGCTTGGCCGCTTTGGCAACAACCGCATCCAATTCACGCTGTGAACACAGGCCCAAGGTCACGGGATCTTTGGGTTGGATGTTTTGGATGTTCCAGTGCGAACGCTCACGGATGGCGCCGATTGTATTGCGCGTAGTGCCAATCAACTTGGATATCTGCGCGTCCGAAATCTCCGGATGGCTGCGCAAAACCCATGCGATGCCATCGGGCTTATCCTGACGCTTCGACACTGGCGTATAACGTGGGCCTTTAGTCCGGGTGACTTCGACCGGAGCCTTGTGCATTTTCAGCGCATACTCGACATCCGTTTGACCTTTTTCGATCTCTTCCAGCGTCAATTCGCCAGCATGAACCGGGTCGCGGCCTGTATACTTGCTGCCCGCTAGGTCGTCCGCCATCGCTTGCACTTCGAGAATGTGCAGACCGCAAAACTGCGCGATTTGTTCAAAAGAAAGGCCGGTGTGATCAACCAGCCAAGTCGCGGTCGCATGCGGCATCAGCGGGGTGGGCTGATCCTGATTGGCCATGAGAAACTCCGTTCAAAAATAAGAAGGGCCGCCCCTTATCGGAGCGGCCGTTGTTGAGCGTCAGATAGGGCAAAGGCGCACGAACGGCAAGAGAAAGCCGTTCTGGCTCATACGTGGCCTTTTGCAGGGCAAATTCATGCGCCACGCAACCAGCGTCAACTTTGGCCTGCGACCTTCAAAACGATCTTGCCGATATGGTCGCCCGCTTCCATGCGCGCATGGGCGGCGGCGGCTTCGGCGAGAGGGAAGGTTTGATCCATCACCGGAGCGATTTCGCCCGACGTAAAAAGCGGCCAAGCATTCGCCGCAATCTCATCGGCCAACGCGGCTTTGAAGGCGTCAGAACGCGGCCGCAGAGTTGATCCGGTCAGCACCAAACGGCGCACCATCACCATTGGCATGAAGAGTTCGGCCTTGGCACCGCCAAGCACCGCGATGGTCACATGCCGGCCGTCTTCGGCCAAGCATTTCAGGTTGCGGGGCACATAGTCACCCGACACCATATCCAAGACGATATCGACGCCCTTGCCGTCGGTATGGTTTCTAATGACTTCGACAAAATCGTTGTCGCGGTAATTGATCGCCATGTCCGCGCCAAGCTCGCGGGCCGCGTCGCATTTGGCGTCATCGCCGCAGGTGACGAACACTTCCAAGTCAAAACTCTTGGCCAGCATGATGGCCATCGTGCCGATGCCCGACGTGCCACCATGGACCAGCAAACGCTCTCCATCACGCGCCATCCCGCGTTCGAAGACATTGTGCCAAACGGTAAAGAGAGTTTCGGGAATAGCGGCCGCGACCTTCAAATCCATGTCGTCTGGAATAGGCAGGCAATGCTGCCAAGGTGTTGTGCAATATTCGGCGTAACCGCCGCCCGGTGTCAGTGCTGCGACTTTTGCGCCCAGCATTTCCTGCGGCACTTCGCCGCCAATGGCGACAACTTCGCCTGCAACCTCCAGCCCAAGGATGGGCGAAGCGCCACGAGGCGGAGGATAGTTGCCCGAGCGTTGTATGCAGTCCGGCCGATTGACCCCCGCATACGCCACTTTTATCAGCACATCATGGCTGCCGACATCAGGCAGGCTTACGCTTTCAAGCGCAAGCACATCTGGTCCGCCCGGCGCATCCATACCAATAGCAGCCATAGTTTCAGGTAGTGAAAATTCGGACAAGGTAAGCCCCCAAACCCCGTAAGTGTGTCCGCGACACTGCGCCCCAATCGCGTAATCAGCGCAAATACCCGTCTAGCACATTGACAGCAAGCGCTTTGCCTAAGATGCTCTCAAAATGGATGAAGATGACCGTCCAAGAACGCGCAGCGACGCCGCTGGCCAATTGGCCAGTGAAGACCTCGCGCCCTATTCTCAAGATGAACTGACAGAGCGGATCGCTTTGCTGGAAACCGAGATTTCGAGGGTCAAAGATCACCGCGATAAAGCCGACGCGCATCGCGCTGCAGCTGATGCCCTATTCGGGGGTTCAAAATCATGAGCACGCCGCTTGGTCGCAATACCCATTGGCATTTGCGCAATTGTTCACCATCTCTTGTCTATTCTCTCTTAACCGCTGGCTCTCCCAGAGCACTTTTCGCCCTCGCACAAAGACCCTGACCCCATGCCAAGCTTTGCCCAAAATCTCGAACGCACACTTCACCACGCTCTCGCCAACGCATCAGAGCGGCACCACGAATATGCGACTTTGGAGCATTTGCTGCTCGCGCTGATTGACGACGAAGACGGCGCGCAGGTGATGGCCGCATGCGGAGTGGATCTGGCCGAGCTTGCCGAAGTGGTGAAGCAATATCTTGATCAGGAATATCAATCTCTAAAGACTGAAGAAGACGCTGATCCGCAACCAACCGCGGGTTTCCAGCGGGTGATCCAGCGCGCGATTTTGCACGTGCAATCCTCGGGCAAAGATACTGTGACCGGGGCCAATGTGCTTGTCGCGCTTTTCTCCGAGCGCGATTCTTATGCGGTCTATTTCCTCCAGCAGCAGGATATGAGCCGGTTGGATGCGGTGAGTTATATCAGCCACGGTATCGGTAAGGGCGGACGACAGTTGGAATCGAAAGCGCCCGAAGGCGCCGAGGAAAGCGGGCCCGCCGACACCGATCAAGCGAAGGAAGGCGGCAATAAGAAAGAGACCGCGCTCGACCAGTTCACCGTCAATCTCAATATCAAGGC
>CAZOLE010000148.1:0-5458 GCA_964580445.1 uncultured Porphyrobacter sp. | reverse complement strand
CAGTATAGTGGACTGTTATCTTATCGCGATCCATTCCCATCTTCGCCATGTCATTGGCTAGCGCTTCGCTGACCGCGAGCAGGCCGTTGGCCCGTTTTGCAGCGTCGAGTATCTGGGACTTCGCAAAGTCATGTTTTGACCAAAACGAGATATCTGACCCGCGCGCTTTCACCGAAAACGGGACGCGCAAATCATGCGCTAGAATGGCAGCGGCAGGCCCATCGGGGAAAAAGAACTGCGCATCGATTAGATCAATCGGGGTCTGCGCATGGATCGCGCGTGCGACCGGCAAAACTGCTTTGGCAATCGCGGCGGCATTACGCCGTGCTCCAACCTTGGGGATGAGCGTGAAGCGCGGGCGATGAATGGCGATGCCGTTTTCTTCGTTAACCGGGGCAAGCTCGGTCAATTCGCGATACCGGCCCAAAGCAATCGGCGGCACTCCAATCGGATTGACCATAGTCACGCGCCAGTTTCCATGCTCCTTCCCGTGCCGGGCAAGCGCCTCGAGCGACCGCGCGACAAACACGCCAAACCGCGGATTCACCGGGTTGGGATAGAGCGTGCTGAGGGACAGAACATGCTTCAACGAAGGTGGACCTTTTGCTCTTGGGCTTCGCACAACGATGGTATGCTAGTTTGGGTTAAGGCGGGATTGTCGCTCAAAGTGAACGAACCAGCATCGTCGCAACGCCAATCCAGTCGGGCTTGTCGACCACTTGTTGTTTTTGCCCTGACTGCGCAGGGAGAATGCCCACCAAGCTGCCTTGACGGTCGATCATCCGTCCGAACAGGAACCGGCCGCCTGAGCGCGGGACAAGGCAGTCGCGATTGATCGCGTCTCCAGCATCGTCAATTGAAATGCGGCGCAGCCAGATGAGGTCACCAGGACGGTATTCTCCAATCGCATGAACTACTTCAAGCACCATCATTGCGGCGCTGTCGTCGTGTGCAGCCAGTTCACTAGGCAAGATCGCATCGCGTGGTTTTGCCAACGGTTGCACCGCCTCAAGAGCCAGTTCAGCAACGACTTGCGCGCTCGCTTGCTGTTCGGATCGAACCAGAGATTGTGGATCAATCGCCAAAGCGGCACCAATTCGGTCCATCCACTTAGTCGATAGATTGCGCATTCCGGTTTCAAGCCGCCCAATTGTTTGCGCAGTGGTTGGCGGATCGCAGGCTTCGGCAAGTTCAGCGAGGGTTAGGCCCTTGTTCTTGCGAATATCGCGAATTCGATTGATCATTGCTTGCCCTTCGAACCTCAGGTGAGAACCACATTGGTGAGTTCCTTCTTTCCTACATCACCGGTTCCGATGCAAGGGCTGATTCACCAAATTGGTGAAGGGGGAAGGTTATGGCACGCAAATTGGTTGAACGCGAATTGACCAGCGAAGGGCCGCGGCGTGGCAGTGAGCCGGCGGGAAAGCGGCGCACTGTCACCGTCAATATAGGGGAGTCGCCAATAGCTTGGCTGCATTCACGCGGGCATCTCGAAGATCGTTTGTTCGACGCAGGCGAAGCTTTGCGTGACGATTATGAGCGTGCGCAACTTTCGCCCAACGTCACGATGCGTTGGGATCCGGTGCGGGTCAAAACGACAGGTGGGACAGGATTGAACGCGTCGGAACGTCAACTTGCCGCCAAAGCACGGTTTGACGGGGCGATGGCGCAGGCAGGCAAGGGGCTTGAGGATGTATTATGGCGCGTTGTCTGTGCAGGTGAGGGGCTGCCCGAAGCGGAAAAAGTGCTGGGCTGGCCCGCGCGCAGCGGCAAATTGGTTCTCAAACTCGCATTGGATCGGGTGGCGGATTTTTACCGGATTAGATGAACGGAGATTTTGCCCCTGAACAGTGTGCCAAGTGTGTCCAACACGGAGGAAAGTTCAGTAATCTTCATCCGTGCCATAGAGGAAGCGTTCCTCAACAATCTTGCCGTCTTTCACGGTGTAGAGCCCGATTTCGCTCGATTGGGAGCGTTCGCCGAACATAGTCACATCCATCGTGAATTTAACCGCAAACTGATCGCCAAATATATAGGGGCCGTCAGTGTCCACTGAATGCAGTTCCGAGTTGTCGTTCCACCATGCGTGCTTGGCCAGCAACGCATCGCGTCCTTCCACACGCGCCATTTCGCCCTCCTGTGGTTCAAGACTGACAATGTCGTCCGACCACATGGCCTGGCATCCTGCATCGTCCTCTTCGATCAGAAGTTTTACAAACTCACGGGCAAATTCAGTGATGTCAGTCAAAGCGCAGCTCCTTTGGTTTGAGTGACAGGATGCAATCGGATTATGGCAAGAGCGCGGCCAGTCAAGACGAGAATTTCGCTGCCACTTGCGCGCGTAGGGCTGGAATAACCTCGGCTTCAAACCAAGGGTTCTTGGCCGCCCAAATCCGAACGCGCCACGCAGGATGGGGAAGCGCGATAGCTGGTCCAAATTCTCCATTCCGCCGCACACGCTCGGTCATGGTGAGCTTTTTCGTATCTGCCAGATAGGCATGCTGCGCATAGGTGCCGACCAACAAGGTCAGGCGATCTTCTGGCAACTGGGCGAGGATGCGGTCATGCCATTGCGGTGCGCATTCCTTGCGCGGCGGGGCATCGCCGCCCTTGGCTTTGCCGGGATAGCAGAACCCCATTGGCATAAGTGCGATTTTGTCGGGATCATAAAAGTCGTTTTTCCCAAGGCCCAGCCAATCGCGAAGGCGATCACCGCTGTTGTCATCCCATGGCACACCGCTGGCATGGACTTTGGTGCCAGGGGCTTGCCCGATTATGAGGATGCGAGAATTCTTTGAGAACTGGACAATCGGCCTTGGCCCAAGCGGTAGGTGCTCTTCGCAAAGTGTGCAGGCCTTAATCTCGGCATGCAGTTTCGCGACAGTATCGCTCACCCTTCAACCCGTTCAGCGAGGTCCAACCATCGCTCTTCGGCGGCGCCTTTTTCATCCCGAGCGTTTTCCAGCCCCTTAGAGATTGTCGCGAACCGTTTTGGATCGGCGCTGAAAAGATCAGGGTCAGCCAAAATAGCTTCGCCTTTCTCAATCGCGGCTTCCAATTCCTCAATGCGCGCGGGTAGCAATTCATAGTCGCGCTGGTCTTTATAGGAGAGTTTGTCAGCTTTCGTTGCGCTTGGCGTTCGCGTAGGTGAAGGTGAAGCAGCGACGTTGGTAGGGGCTTTCGCCTTTGCCATCACAGGCTTTCGGCGTTTGGCTTCCCAATCCGCATAGCCGCCAGCGATTATGTCGACCCGTCCGCTGCCTTCGAGGCCCAAAGTGATGGTGACCGTCTTGTCTAGGAAATCGCGGTCGTGACTGACGATCATCACCGTGCCTTCGAAATCGGCGATCACTTCTTGCAGCAAGTCGAGCGTTTCCAAGTCGAGGTCGTTTGTAGGCTCGTCTAGTACCAACAGGTTCGCGGTGCGGGCAAACTCGCGAGCCAGCAGCAGCCGCGAACGCTCCCCACCTGACAAGATACCGACTTTGGTGTCGACGATTTTAGGGTCGAACAAGAACTCTTTCAGATAGGCCTGCACATGCTTGCGCGCGCCGCGCACATCGATCCAATCACCGCCCTCTGCGAGAATATCGCGAACGCTGGCTCCGGGTTCGAGCAGCTTGCGCTGTTGATCGATCATCACGCCCGAAAGGGTGCGGGCGTGTGTGATTGTGCCGCTATCGGGTTCCAGTTCCTTGGTAAGCAGCTTTAACAGCGTCGTCTTGCCAGCGCCATTGGCTCCGACAATGCCGATCCGATCGCCGTTTTGAATCCGCAAAGTAAACGGCTTGATGATCTCGCGGCGCTCCTCTCCTTCGCCAAACGCCTTGGAAATGCCTTCCGCAACAATCACCGACTTCGATTTGAAATCGTCGTCATTGGCCAGTTTGAGCTTGGCCGTTCCGCTGTCGGAGATCATCGCAGCTCGGGTGGCGCGCATTTGGTAAAGCTTCTCAAGCCGCCCTTGGTTGCGCTTGCGCCGCGCTGTCACGCCGCGTTCCAACCAATGTGCTTCGAGTTTCAGTTTCGCATCAAGCTTTTCCGCTGCGCGCGCTTCCTCGGCATAGACCTGCTCTTCCCAAGCGTCATAGCCGCCAAAACCGACCTCTTTGCGCCGCAGGGTGCCGCGGTCCAGCCACAAGGTCGCTTTGGTCAAGCGCTTCAAAAAGGTTCGGTCGTGACTGATCGTTATGAAAGCGCCCTTGTACCGGGTTAGCCATTCTTCGAGCCAATCAATCGCGGAGAGATCCAAATGGTTGGTCGGCTCATCCAACAGCAGCAAATCGGGATCTTGCGCCAAAGCTCGTGCGATTGCAGCGCGGCGGCGTTCGCCGCCGCTGGCCGTTGCCGCATCGCACGCCATATCGATGCCAAGCTGTCCGGCAATGCTCTCCACTTCATAAGCGGGCGGGGCATCATCGCCTTTGAGCGCGAAGTCCATCAGGGTCGAAAAGGCGGAAAAGTCCGGCTCTTGCTCCAAGAACACGATCCGCATGTTCGGTTTGACCCGGCGTGTGCCGCGATCCATTTCGATCTGGTCGTCGATAAGCTTTAGAAGCGTCGTCTTGCCCGCGCCATTGCGACCGATCAGTGCGAGCCTGTCACCGGGAAGGACATGCAAATCAATTGGTTCTGCGCCTTGTCCAGGCTGAGGCCCGCCAAACAGCCAGCCCCCTCCTTGTTGTAGGCCAAGCCCTTCAAGGCTGAGGATCGGTGGTTGCGCCATAGGCCGCGCGCCCTAAGGGCTTGCAAGGCGCGCCGCAAGCCGGTTCAGTGTTCATGCAGCTCCAAAGCGCCAAACCGGCTGGGAATTGAGGGAGGGAATTCACATGATCCGTGTTCTGACTGTTGCCGTTGCGGCAAGCCTTTTGGCTGTTGCCCCGGCCACCATTGCGGCCGAGATCGAAATCCAATCCGAAGGGCCGGTTGTCGAGCTGTCCGTCTATGAAAGCGTGACCACCGATCCGGATATCGCCACGATCAGTGCCGGGGTAAGCACCGAAGCGCCCACAGCGGTTGAAGCGATGCGCCAAAACGCGGTCGAAATGCGCCGTGTGATTGACCGGATCAAAGCGCTGGGCGTTGATGAAAAGGATATTCAGACCACGGGCATCAACCTGAATGCGCGCTATGATTATGACCGGACCAACCAGCAGCAAGTGTTTCGCGGGTATCAGGTCTCCAACCGCGTAAGAGTTAAACTGCGTGAGATTGACCAAACCGGGGAAGTGCTCGATGCCTTGGTGGTTGCTGGAGCAACTGATTTGAACGGTCCGACTTTCTCTACCGAGGATGATACCGAAGCGAAGGAGCAGGCCCGGACGCGTGCGATGGAGCGGGTTAGGGCTCGCGCAATGGCATATGCCAATCTTGCTGGATATGACGATGTGAAGCTGCTCGCGGTATCAGAAAGCATCACTGGCCGCAGTCCGGTTCAAAATGTTGCGCGCAGTATGGT
>CAZOLE010000147.1:0-5464 GCA_964580445.1 uncultured Porphyrobacter sp. | reverse complement strand
CTATTAGCCTGACCCTTGCCGCAATGATCGCGGGTGCGTGGCTGGGCATTCACTTCTACGGCATGTTTGTGTTTGAGCTGAGATGGGCGAGCCTGCCGGTCGCGCTTGGCTTGGCGGCGGTGCAGTGCTGGCTTTCGGTCGGCGTTTTTATCATTACGCATGATGCTATGCATGGCAGCTTGGCCCCCGGGCGGCCTTGGCTCAATTCGGCCATCGGTGCGGTCTTGCTTGCGCTCTATGCCGGGTTTAGCTGGCGGCGGATGCGCGATGCACATTTCACGCATCACAAGCTGTCAGGTCACGCGGGCGATCCGGACTTTGATGAGCACAATCCTAGCCATTTTGCGCGCTGGTATTGGACGTTTTTCAAACGCTATTTTGGTTTCCAATCGCTGCTCTTCGTGCATGCGGTGGTGGCGCTCTATTGGTTCGTTTTTGACGTACCGTTCATACAAATCTTTGTGCTTTATGGCGTGCCAGCGCTGCTTTCATCCTTGCAGCTCTTTTACTTCGGAACCTTTCGCCCGCATCACCACGCGGCTGGTCAGCCCTTCGCGGACAAACACAATGCGCGCAGCAATGATTTCGGCGCGCTTGCCAGTCTCGCCACCTGTTTTCATTTCGGCTATCACCTTGAACATCATCGCGCTCCAAACGTCCCATGGTGGGCGCTGCCCGGAGCCAAGAAGGCTGGGGTCGGTGCAGTGCAGGACAAGAAAGAGGCCACAACCGCATGAGCGTGTTTGCGATCATCGCTATTGTCATCGCTGCACTTGTCGGGATGGAGCTGTTCGCGTGGTGGGCGCACAGATATATCATGCATGGTTGGGGCTGGGCTTGGCACCGTGACCATCACGAGCCGCATGACAATGTGCTTGAGAAAAACGACCTGTTCGCTGTCGTCTTTGGCACCATCGTCTTTTTCATGTTCCTGATTGGCTTTTATGTTTCAGCGGCGCTGTGGTGGACCGCTTTTGGGATCACGCTTTACGGGGTGATCTACACGCTCGTGCATGATGGCTTGGTGCATCAGCGTTACTTCAAATGGGTGCCCAAGCGCGGCTATGCCAAGCGATTGGTGCAAGCGCATAAGCTGCACCATGCGACGGTTGGAAAAGAGGGCGGGGTCAGCTTTGGCTTCGTCTTTGCGCGCGACCCGCAGGTTCTAAAACGCGAGCTGAAAGAGCAGCGCGAAGCGGGCACTGCGGTGGTGCGGGATACGCAGATTTAAGCCGCTAACCGCGCGGCGTGTTCCTGCACTAGCGCGATCATATTCGGAACGCCTTGGGTGCGATTGCTGGATAGCTGGTTCTTGAGATCGAAGGGCGCGAGCGCGCCAGTCACATCCATTTGCGCAACTTCACCTGCGGGCTTGTCCTGAACCGCAGCGATGACCAGCGCCACGATGCCTTTGGTAATCGCGGCGTTACTGTCGGCTAGGAAGTGCAAGGTGTCGGTGGCTTCGGTGGGGTAGACCCAGACTGCGGCAGAACAACCGCGCACCAATGTCGCGTCGGTTTTGAGCGCGTCGGGCATGTCTTCCAGCTCTCGGCCAAGCTCAATCAGCAGAGTGTACCGCTCATCTCCTTCGAGAAACTCGTATTCTTCAAGGATGTCTTCAAGGGATCGCATGGCGCGTATCTAAGGATAGTATCTGCGTTTGCCTAGCCACCCGCGCCCTCCACCTTTCCACCCGGACAGTGTCCCGGTAGGTTCCGGGTGGAAGGGTGGAGGGCGCGGGTGGCTAGGCTACTAAAAGATAGGCCTACAATTCGACGCCGTTGGCGATGGCTTCGAGCTTCTTGATGCGCTCCTTCAAGTCCGCCATCTCGATCCGCGCAGCGCCGGTGCCAGCACCGCCTTCGATCTCGGAAGCTTGGTTCCAAGAGCCGCCGCGGTCCAGCTGCTGGCGCTTCAATTCCAGCCAGCCGTGCCACGCTCTAAGCAAGACAAAAGCCACAACACACAAACCAGCTAGAGCGGTTGCAGCAATCACGAATACTGGGTCGATCATGGGACAGTGTCCTTCTTCATGTCGGTGATTGGATCAGGCGCACACAATGCGTCGATCTCGGCGGTCAGTTGAGCCCGTTGACGGGCATCCAAAGTGTTGTTGTCGGTGGCAATCCGCTCCAGCACCTCGATGCGTTCGCGCAATTGCTGAACCTCGCGGCGCGCTTCTTCAGCGGCGAGTTTCGCTTCGCCATCGTCTCGCGGAACCATACTTTCATTGCCATCTTCGTCTTTGACAATGCCGGCGCGCGCTTTCGCTACTTCAGTAACGCCCCAGATAATTATCGCGACAATCGCAACGACGGCCCACCCGCTCATGCTGTTTTCTCCTCGATCTTGGTCTCCACCCGAAGCGCATCAATCTCGTGACCGAGTTGATAGCTGCCATCAGTCACGATCCGCTCCACATTAGCGAGTCGATCTTTGACCGAGCTCAATTGCGCGCGGAGTTCCGCATTCTCTTGGGTGAGCAAGGTGACGCGTTGTTGTGCTTCGTGATCTGTCGTTGGCTTCAACGATTGACCCCAAGCGCCTTCCAGCGGATAGCCATGCTTGATCCGCAGGCGGGTGGTGTGAATCCAACCCGCTATTCCACCTGCGGCGATCACGAGCCCGCCGGCTATAATCCACGGTAGATGCGGGACAATAATGGCTGCTGCATCAGGGTTCATGCGTGCGGTTCCTTCTTTCCGATATTGAGTGGTACGCCGCTGTCTTTTGACGGTGCGGGTGTGTCGCGCAGAGCCTCGATCTCGTCTGACAGAGTGTAGCCTCGGTCAGTCACAATCTTTTCGAGCACGATCATGCGGTCCTGCATCTCGTCGAGTTTACCGTTTAGCTCTGTGTTTTCTGCTTTCAGGCGTTTGGTTTCCGCGCTGTCGCCGCGTTCGGTTTTGCCACCCCATTCATCTTCTAGGTCGTAGCCGTGCTTGGCGCGGATCCAATTGTTTATGACCCAACCAAATGTGCTGATAGCTACAATCGCGATTACAAATTCGGGGCTGCCCCAATTCATCAAACTTGCTCCTTCTTGCCGATATTAAGCGGCACTCCGCTATCGGTTTGTTCGACTTCGCGCGTGTCGCGCAGCGCCTCAATTTGGGTTGCGACATCATATCCACGGTCGGTGACGATGCGTTCGAGCACCTGCACGCGGTCTTCGAGTTGCTGCACTTGCGAAGCATATTGCGCTGCTTTTTCAGCAGTGTGCTCGGCGGTGCTGTTGATCTGCATCTGGGCCAGCTTTTGTTTGTGCTTTGCCCAAATGGCGACAACTGGAATGGTGCAACCAAATACAATGCCGAGGATTGGGATCATAATCGGATCCATGGTGTGTTCCGCCTTTCGTACTCGAAGTGTTAGCGCAGCCGCTCGATTTCAGCGTTCAGTCGCGGATTGCTGCTGACGTAATGCGCTTCCACAGCGGCCAAGCGGCGGTCGACGTCGCGGAATTGAGCACGGATTTCTCGCGCTGTGCGTCGCGGGCTTTGCCGAACGCGCTGCCAATACTTTTGCTCTTTCTCGTCGCTATAAAGATGCGTGGGCTTCTTGTTCAGAAGAAAGCCGGCGAGGACATATGCCGCCGGTACAAGCGGCCCAAGAGCGAAAAGTGTCAGAGCGATAGTGCCTAACCGAACCCATGCGACGTTGATTCCGGTGTAGTCTGCGATACCTGCGCAAACGCCCATCAACTTCCCATTGAACTTATCGCGATAAAGAGTGGTGCGGGGGCTATTCATTTCTCGGCTCCTTTCTTTTCGAGCATCATGCGATCGAGTTCGCGCAGCTGTTGGTTATCCACTTCCTGATCCGCCATGATCCGACGGTGCGGAGTAAAGGACGGATCGTCAGAGGCCACCAGCCGCTCAACAGTATCCATCCGTTCATCCAAGCGTTTTGCTAGGCTGTAGAGCTCCTCAAGCAGCACTTCGTCGTCGGAAGTGATGGTTGCAGCGGTCTTCCAGCGAGTCACATAGTGCAGGATCAACCAGGGCAGCCCAAGGAAGATAGCGGGGATGATTATGTATTCGGGTTCCACCTAATTTAGTCCTTTTTGTCCGCGCTGCCTTTGCCCAGCGCTTTCTTCAATTCAGCGAGTTCGTCATCAATCGCATCGGCTCCTTCGAGCGCAGCGATTTCATCGGAAAGCGAAGGCTTTTCCTCCGCAATGTTGAGTGCGTCTGCACGGCCTTCCGCGTAGTCGACCTTGCGTTCGAGTTGGTCGAACCGAGAGAGTGCTTCATCCGTGCGCTCCGTGCTCATCAGCGTGCGCAATTTAACGCGATTCTCTGCGCTTTCGAGCCTCGCGGCGATGGCTGTCTGACGGCTACGAGCTTCGCGAAGGCGATGCTGAAGCTTGGCAATGTCTTCTTCGTAGGCCCGCAACGCGTCATCCAAAACCGCGATCTCTGCTTTGAGCTGATCGCCCATGCCCACAGCCTTTTTCTTTTCGACCAATGCGGCGCGAGCTAGATCTTCGCGATCCTTGGACAGCGCCAGTTGTGCTTTCTCGCCCCAATCAGCTTGGAGTCGGTCAAGCTTCACCACATGGCGGTGCATTTCTTTTTGGTCAGCAATCGTTCGCGCCGCGCTCGCTCGCACTTCAACAAGGGTTTCCTCCATTTCGAGGATAATCATGCGGATCATCTTGGTCGGATCATCCGCCTTATCCAGCATGTCGTTGAAGTTGGCTGCGATAATGTCGCGAGTGCGACTGAAAATGCCCATGAAGGCTACTCCATTCAAAAACGGGTTGTCTGTTTCAGGTTGCGATTCTTTTGCATTGTAACGCGTGGGAGTTTGCGTCGGAGTAGGGCTAGTGCGCAAGGCCTCAATCTCAGCATCAAGTCTTGAGACCCGCTGCACGCTATTACTCTTAAGCGGAGTAAGCTCACGCGAGACATCACTGGCGCAGGGTTGGGCCGGAGCAATGGCGTCGGGGGTCGCCAGCGGGGATTTGCGCTCCGGCCCTAAATTGGCCTTGGTGTCATGAGTGTCGCGTTTGCTCACAATCAGGCTCAAGCAATCGCGATCGAAGCGGTGTCGTAAGCGATCGGCGATGTTGGGCCGCTGATCGCATTAAGTTGGCTTGAGACTGCGATCATCGCAACCATTGCAGCGATGCTGGCAAATGCGGCTGATCCCAGTTTGCTATTGAAAAAGCGGCGATTGTACATGTGTGGGTCCTCCCAATGTCTTTCAAAAATGTGTGCCCGGCGGGCCTTGCCAACAGTTTTGCAATCGGTGTGCCAAACTCGAAAAACGGGAGTTTTCTGCGGATTTTACATTTTCCCACCGCATTGATGTTGGTTTTTCTTGCCAAACATTGGGATTTTTTACTAGACATTGGTGATGGAGCGCGAAAACCAATTCATCGGCCAGTCGGGCGCTTTTCTCGATGCAGTGGAGCGTGCTAGCCGCGCAGCACCCATGAGCCGCCCAGTGCTTGTAA
>CAZOLE010000146.1:0-5472 GCA_964580445.1 uncultured Porphyrobacter sp. | reverse complement strand
ATTCCCATGGCGAGAAAAACAAAAACGTCGCAGTCGGACCAAACCGGCGATGCCGTCATTATCAAAAAGTACGCAAACCGGCGGCTCTATAACACCAGTTCATCTAGCTACATCACGCTCGATGATTTGGCGGGCATGGTTCGCGAAAACGTAGAGTTTGTGGTGTTGGATGCGAAGTCTGGCGATGATATTACGCATTCGATCCTGACGCAGATCATCATGGATGAAGAGACCAATGGCGAGCAAATGCTGCCTGTTAGTTTTCTGCGCCAGTTGATCGGTATGTATGGCAATTCGATGCAATCATTGATGCCCAGTTATCTCGAAGCGAGTATGGCAAACTTTCGTGATAACCAATCCAAAATTCGCGAAGCTTTTGAAAGTGGTCTAAGCACAGGTCCACTCGCCGCTATTCACGAAACCAATATGGCGATGATGCGAGCGGCTGCGGATGTTCTTATTCCGGGAAGTTCAAACAAAACCACTGCGAAACGTCCGGCAGAAATGAAACCGCAAAGCGAGACCTCGCCATCCGAGATTGCGCAATTGCGTGAGCAAATGGCGATGATGCAAAAGAAGCTGGACGAACTCGGCAAATAAGGCCACGGGCGCCTTTCAAACCCACCGACACACTGACAGGAATATCCCCGTGTCCAATATCCGCCATGCGCTGCAAACTAAGCGCGAAGACGACTTTGCTGCTTGGTATCAAGAGGTCATTTCTGCCGCTGACTTGGCCGAAGAATCTGGTGTGCGTGGCTGTATGGTCATCAAGCCATGGGGCTACGGGATTTGGGAGAGAATTCAACGCCTCCTAGACGATCGGATCAAAGCCGCCGGAGTCCAAAACGCTTACTTCCCGCTTTTCATTCCGCTCAAGAATTTTGAGCGCGAGGCTGAGCACGTTGAAGGTTTCGCGAAAGAAATGGCCGTAGTCACCCACCATCGCTTGATTGCGGATGGTGAAGGGGGGTTGGTCCCTGACCCCGAGGCCAAACTTGAAGAACCTTTGGTGGTGCGGCCCACATCAGAAACGATTATCGGCGATGCTATGGCGCGCTGGGTGCAGAGCTGGCGCGACTTGCCACTAATGCTCAACCAGTGGGCCAATGTTGTCCGCTGGGAAATGCGCACCCGCATGTTCCTGCGCACGAGCGAGTTTCTTTGGCAGGAAGGGCATACTGCCCACGCCACCGTGAAAGACGCGCAAGATGAAACTCACCGCGCGCTGGAGATGTATCGGGCATGCGCCGAAGAAGACTTGGCGCTTCCGGTAATTGCTGGCGAGAAGCCAGAGAACGAGCGTTTTCCCGGTGCCGTCGAAACATGGTCGATCGAAGCGATGATGCAAGACGGAAAAGCTCTGCAAGCAGGCACTTCGCATTATCTCGGCACCAATTTCGCGGAAGCGGCGAACATCACCTACCAGGACCGAGAAGGCACTCAACAGCACGCACACACCACCAGCTGGGGGGTCTCCACCCGGATGGTGGGCGGGGTGATCATGACACATGGCGACGACGATGGCTTGCGTGTTCCACCGCGTATCGCTCCCCATCAAATCGTGATCCTGCCAATGTTGCGAGACAAGCCCGAAGATGAAGCTGTGCTGACCTACTGCGAAGAAGTGCGCGCGTCCTTGGCTGGACTTTCTGCGTTGGGCGAACCGCTGCGTATCTTGCTGGATAAGTCACCGGGCAAGGCTTCGGCTAAGCGTTGGGATTGGGTGCGCAAAGGTGCACCGATTATCGTTGAGGTTGGCCCGCGGGATATGGAAGGTGGCAAGGTCGCTGTCCTGCGCCGTGACGCGTTGTGGAACGCGGACAACGGCAAGTCGAACTTCGCCTACACACCGCGCGATGAATTCGCGGCATGCGCGGTTGAGATTGTGGAATCAATCCAAAAAAACCTCTTCAACGAGGCTGCTGCACGGCGCGATGCCAATATCACCCGCGGAATAGCGCAGTGGTCAGAGGTCGAGAAGCATTTCGATGGCTCAACAAACTATCCGGGTTGGATCGAAGTCGAATGGTCAAAGCCTACGGGCGATGCGCTTGAGAAAGTGGTCGAGCAATTGAAGGCTCTCAAGCTGACTTTGCGCAATGTTCCGCGTGAGGCAAAACCCGCGAGCGGGACATGCATCTTCACTGGTGAGGCTGCGGTCGAACGCGTGTTGGTCGCGCGCGCCTATTGATCTGCGGTCAGGCACACGGCACAAGGTGCGCTATGATTAAGCGCCTTGCCCTTTTCGTTAGCCCGTTCGCCGCGCTCGTCGCAACACCACTCGACGCGGACAATCACAGCCCAGCCACAGACGATCCGGGAACCGAAGTTTCCGAAGAGCGCCTGCGTGCGGATATGGACAAAATTGTCAGCTTTGGCACCCGACACACATTGTCGAGCCAGACGGATCCCAATCGCGGGGTTGGTGCAGCGGTCAATTGGGCGTTGGATGAGTTTCGTCGGATAGGCTCGTCCTGCGATGATTGCCTAGAAGTGATGGCGGTCAGTGACACGGTTACCGGACGTCGCATTCCCAACCCAACTTTGGTGCGGAATGCTGTAGCAATTCAGCGTGGGACACAACGCCCCAACGAAGTCATCATCGTCCAAGGCCATTATGACAGCCGCGTCACCGATCCTCTGAACGCGACGGACGATGCGCCCGGGGCGAATGATGATGGTTCAGGCAGTGTGATGATCCTCGAAGCATCACGAATTCTGTCACAACGCGAATATCCTTCCACCATCATCTATGCGCTCCTCACCGGCGAGGAGCAGGGGCTCTATGGAGCTCGTATCCTCGCCAACTGGGTCGAAGCACAGGGCATGACGGTCAAAGCCGTTCTCAACAATGATATGATCGGCAATTCCTGTGGTTCAGATGGCTATTGTGAGCCGGACGTTGTGCGGGTCTTTTCCGAAGGTCTACGCGCTGATTCAACAGAGCAACTGCGCGCTCAACAACGGCGCTTTGGTGGAGAAAATGATTCTCCGGGACGAAATCTGTCACGCTGGCTTGCCGGTGTCGCAGCGGAATATCCCGAGGGAATGCAGGTTCGGCAGATTTGGCGCACGGATCGGATGGGCCGGGGCGGGGACCAAATCCCGTTCCTCGACAAAGGCTACCCGGCGGTGCGCGTGACCGTGGCCGTGGAAGACTATGAGCATCAGCATCAGGACCTGCGCACCGAAGACGGGATCAAATATGGCGACACAATTGATGAGCTGGATTTCGAATATCTAACGCGATCCTCACAATTGAATGTTCGAGCGCTTCACCGGCTCGCGATGGCGCCAATGCCTCCAAGTGTGACGGCAGATGCGGCAGTGCGGGTGGATACGGAACTTTCATGGACCGCGATAGACGGAGCTAACGAGTATGCTGTCTTCAAACGTCGGACTGATCAAGCATATTGGGGCGATTTCGCAATCACTCAGTTTGAGATCATTTCAGAAGACAAGCGTTCAGGTATTGTTGCCGCTACGTTGCTCGAGAACGAAAATCCAAGCGGTGAGGCCCAGAATGAACTAACGATCAGCGAGGCAGATGGCTTGGTCAAAGTGGTTGCTCCGCTGCGCGGGGACGATTGGCTTCTTGGTGTAGCAGCCTGCAATGGCGAGTACTGCTCACCTATCTCCAGCGCGGTTCCGGGCGGAGCCTTTGAACCTGTGGAGCAACCCGAAGAGGAATAACTTCCCACTATGCCGGTGAGACTGTAGAGGCGCGGCATGGCGAAACGCTCCCCCCACAATTCGAAGTCTTACAAACCGGGCATGCCCACGCGCGAGCAGGTTCTGGAGTTCATCCAGAGCTCCGACACGCCGGCGGGCAAGCGCGAAATTGCCAAGGCTTTCGGGCTGAAGGGGCAAGAGAAAATCGCGCTCAAACGGCTGCTTAGAGATATGGCCGAAGAGGGTCTGATCGACGGGAAGAAAACCGCCTATCACCGCATGGGCGGCGTGCCTAAAG
Source organism: uncultured Porphyrobacter sp. (assembly GCA_964580445.1). Lineage (GTDB taxonomy): Bacteria > Pseudomonadota > Alphaproteobacteria > Sphingomonadales > Sphingomonadaceae > Erythrobacter. The sequence goes on along the minus strand of CAZOLE010000146.1, from coordinate 1,499 downwards.
TCACCGTTTTGCGTGTGGTTGGAACCGACGACGGTGATGTAATTGCGATCCCTGACAATTGGTCAGAGGATGCGCCGGGCAAGCCTCCACGCATCGCGATGAAAGAAATGAAGGCGAGTGGTGGCAAGCGTGCCCCAGCCTTGAAGACCGGAGACCGAGTGCTGTCGCGGACCGACGAACAGGACGGAGGGTGGATCGCCTATCCGATGAGGAAACTGCCCGCGCGCACCGAAGGTTTAATGGGAGTCGTTGAGCTTGATGGCAGCGGCAAGGCATGGCTCGCCCCGGTCGACAAACGCATTCGGCAGTCCAGCCCGATCAAGGATTTGGGCGAGGCCGAAGAAGGCCAATTGGTGTTGGCCGAGCGCATGGGCCGTTCCGAACGAGCTGGCCTAAAAGTTGTCGAAATTTACGGCGATCCGCTTGCCCCAAAAAGCTTCAGCCTGATTGCTATCGCCAAACACGGCATCCCAAGCGTTTTTCCTCAAGAGACGCTCGACGAAGCGCCGGTTGCGGCTGACCTAAAACTGTCTGAGGAAAAGCGCGAAGACCTGCGCCACTTGCCCATTGTTGCCATCGACCCTGCGGATGCACGTGATCACGATGATGCAATTTGGGCTGAGCCCGATGGGGAGGGCGGCTTTAACGCGCTGGTCGCGATTGCCGACGTCAGTTTTTACGTGCGGCCCGGCTCTGAGTTGGACAAGGAAGCGCGCAAGCGCGGCAATTCGGTCTATTTCCCTGATCGTGTTGTGCCGATGCTGCCCGAAATATTGAGCGCGGATATCTGCTCCCTCGAACAGGATGAGGACCGCGCCGCGATGGCGTGTCACCTGCGGATTAGCGGTGATGGTGCAATCACCAGCTTCCGCTTCACGCGCGCGCTTGTGCGAATCCATCATAACATTGCTTATGAAGATGCGCAGGCCGCGGTCGATGACGGCAATCCGCCAACACATCTTGCGCATCTGTGGGAGGCGTGGCGCGCATTGGCGGCGGCTCGCAAGGCCCGCGATCCCTTGGAACTGGAGTTGCCTGAACGGCGCGTGGTTCTGAATGAAGCGGGTCAGATTGAAGAAATTGCTGTTCGTGAGCGACTAGATGCGCACCGCGTTGTTGAAGACTTTATGATCGCGGCCAACGTCGCCGCGGCGAAGGCGTTGGAAGCCAAAACTGCACCAGTGGTTTATCGAGTCCATGAAACGCCATCGCGCGAGAAGCTGATCGCGCTGCGCGACTATATGGCGACCTTGGGTAAGAAGCTCGCACTGGGTCAGGTGATTAAGCCGGGCCTGTTCAACGCCATGCTGAAAGATGTGCCCGAGGAATCGGAACGCGCGCAAGTGATGGAAGCGGTACTGCGTAGCCAGATGCAAGCCTATTACGGGCCTACCAATGCTGGCCACTTTGGCCTCGCGCTTGGTTCATACGCGCATTTCACGTCTCCCATCCGGCGCTATGCCGATTTGCTGGTGCACCGCTCGCTCGTCGATGCATAC
>CAZOLE010000145.1:0-5481 GCA_964580445.1 uncultured Porphyrobacter sp. | reverse complement strand
CAATCCGCTTGCACCTGCTGAAAGAGCGCGGCTGAAAAGTTCGCGCATCTTCAGCGTCAAACTCGCAGCTTCCCCATATCCGAGCGAAGCATCTCCAAGATATTGCTTCTGCACGCTGACAAAGATCGCATGAAATCTCTCGCGATTCGTAGGCGGTGCGAGCACCATTCTCTGGAGGAAGCCGATCATTGAAGTGAGACGCGCCTCGACCACAACATCTTTCTTGGGCCGCATGGCGTGCCGCATAATGTTCATCGATTATGCTCCTTCTGCGCGCTGGCGCGCCCCGCAAGGCTCGCTAAGTATCGATCTGCTTTGGCCAAGGTGCACCCAATTGTGGCAATGGCTACAAGCGCCAAGATCAGAAAATCTTGGGCCATTATCTGGATCTCAAACGCTTGAATTGGTTCAACCATCTATTGCTTTGTCAAAACTGCTGATGGTTTGGAAGCCGTGCCAAAGGACACGTCCGACATAGCTTCTGCTGAGATCGGAGATTCACTTTCTTTTGGCCACGAAATCTGACGAGGGATCTTGTTGGGTTCTTCGGGCACACAATGCAGCTTGGTCGACATCGAAATAGCTTGCCCTTCTGCTTGCTCAAAACGAACCAAAGCGCGTTGATCAGGCTCAACTTCGACAATGGGATTTTGCCGCGCGGTCGGCATTGCCTGTTTGAGTCGCGCCAAGGCGATTATAGATTCATCTACCAGAGCTTCGGAATCACGAATGAGTTCTTTCAAGTTCTGTTCGTCGGAGCCAATATGATCTATCATACAAAATCTCTGGGCTACTTTTCTGCTCCTATATTGTAGCCGCTGTCATCCACAGGGACGTCGACACGGCCGTCCAAAGCTTCAGAGATTGCATTTGCTGCTATCAGAGTGAGCACGAGCGCACCAAGCAAACCGAATCCAATCGCGACGACCGCCGCTAAGCGAAGCAGGACAGCGTGCTCGCCGTCGAGCACCCTGGGAACAACCTGCGGCTCACCGGGCCGAAGCCATGGCGCCTGATCCAGCAAAGCGCCGGCATCGTTCATTACCAGCTCGCCTTGGTCGTTCCGCTGCGCATATTGTCCAATAGCGCCCGACGACGGAAGCTGACTTTTTATGTATGCAGGTTCAGGTAAGCCCTTATGGTTTCCTTCAAACTCTTCATTTTCAGTGCTTTTATTGCCTTTGAACGTATCAATCTGAGGAGATTTCCCCACGCCACTTTCTTTTTCCTGTAGGGGTTTGGTTGCACGATAAAACTCAACCAATTCCCCGAGACTGTCAGCCTCAAAGATGTTCTTGAGCGCGCGAATATGCTGATTGATTCGCGTCTCGGAAACCATGAGTTCCTGCGCGATCACCTTGATTGGAACACGTCGATCAACGCGCTCCATCACAGCGCGCTGACGCTCGGTCAGCTTTCTTTGCGCTGCAGACATTGTTTCCTCCTAGGTCTAAGCGCGTCGATCATAGTTAACGTGCGATCACCCAAATAGCTCCAGACCCCAACCAAGAACCATTTGTCAGAAAAAGAAAGCTAAGCTGAAGAGTCAGTTACTCCGGCAGAAGAAAGGAACCTTTTTATGTTTCTTGCCGCCTGCCTTAGTCTCTGCTCATTCTCCACCATCGCAATACGGACAAATCCTTCACCCTCTTCCCCATACCCGACACCCGGTGCCACCGCGACTTGCGCCTCGGTCAACAACTGTTTTGAAAACTCAAGACTTCCCATATTGGCCAAAGCTGGGGGAAGCGGTGCCCATGCGAACATCGAAGCGGCCGGCGCCGGGATATCCCACCCTGCCCTGCCGAACGCTTCAACCATGACATCGCGGCGCTTGCGATACAGCGTCCGGTTGGTCTCTACGATATCCTGTGGCCCATTTAACGCCGCGCACGCTGCTGCTTGGATTGGCGTGAAGGCGCCATAATCGAGATAAGACTTTACGCGCGTCAACGCTGCGATCAACTCGCGATTACCGACAGCGAATCCCATGCGCCAACCAGCCATCGAATAGGTCTTGCTCATGCTCGTAAATTCGACAGCTACATCTTTGGCGCCTGGTACTTGCATGATCGAAGGGGTTGGCTCGTCATCATAATACAGCTCTGAATACGCCAGATCCGACAACAACCAGACCTTGTTCTCTTTCGCCCAAGCGACAAGCCGCTCGTAAAACGCAAGATCGACCACTTCGGCGGTGGGGTTGGATGGATAGCTCACAACCAGCACACTTGGCCGCGGTACCGTGAAATTCATCGCGCTTTCGAGCGACTGCCAATAGCGCTCGTCGGGGGTCGTTGGGACCGCACGGATCGTTGCACCCGCGATAATGAAACCAAATGTATGGATAGGATAGGAAGGGTTGGGTGCCAAAATCACATCACCCGGCGCGGTGATAGCATTCGCGAGGCTAGCAAGGCCTTCCTTGGATCCCATTGTGACCACCACCTCGGTCTCTGGGTCCAGATCCACACCGAATCGACGATCATAGTAATTGGCTTGTGCACGGCGCAAACCGGGAATTCCGCGCGACTGCGAATAGCCATGCGCGGTCGGCTTTGCTGCAACTTCGCATAGCTTGTCGATCACATGTTGCGGAGGCGGTTGATCGGGATTGCCCATGCCCAAATCAATAATGTCCTGACCGGCTTGGCGCGCCGCGTGCCGCATCGCATTAACTTCTGCGATAACGTACGGAGGCAAACGTTTCATCCGGTAGAATTGATTGTTCATTGCGACCTGACCCCTTATTCACGCAATCAAAATGATCGCAGGCGCAACGATTAGTCTAATCCATTAACAGTCGATGTGGGAAGGCGTATTCGGTAGAATGTCGGTAGATTCGCGAATTAGGGGACCTTTGTAAGATGGCTCGCAACGATGGCTCAGTTGGTATTGGAGGGCTTGGAGGAGATTCTGCCAAGCAAATGCAGGCCATGTTTGAAATGCAAGGAGCGGCTTTGCGAGACATGTTTTCAAAGTTTGCCTCTGGGAACGAGTCTGGAGACGATCCGGATGAGAGCGGCGGAGAATCGATTTTTACCGGCTTTGGAGCCAGCGATTTGGTAGAATGGACCAAAGCGAGCACTCAACTTCAGCAGATGTGGCTCGAATTTGCGTCGCATCAAGCCAAACAAGCGACGGAAAAAGCCACGAATGGTGGCAACATGCTCGATCCCGCTCAATGGCTGATTATCTCGCAAAGTATGCTCAAACAGGTGCCGACCAGCGCTATCGAAGCTCCGGCGAAGCTCGCGCAGGAATCAATGACACTGTGGAAAGGCGTCATGGAGCAGTTCGTTGCTGGCGCCGCGGGAGGCGTGCCTGCTGAACCGACGGCTGAATTACCGCGCAAGGATCGTCGCTTCTCAGATGACGCTTGGCGTGAACACCCCGCCTTTGCACTTTTGCATCAAACCTATTTGATGTTGGCTGACTATTTCCAGCAGTCGGTCAAGCAAATGGACGGGCTGGATAATGAAAAGCGCCGTCAATTGCAGTTTGCTGTGAGCGCGCTTGCAGAAGCGATGAGCCCGGACAATTTCCTTTTGACCAACCCTGTCGTGCTTAAACGCACGGTCGAAACGCGCGGGCAAAACCTAGTCAACGGTATGCGCCATCTGATTACTGACTTAAAGCGCGGCCAACTGACTCACACCGATCCCAATGCCTTTACATTGGGCGAGAATCTTGCGGCAAGTCCTGGCAAGGTGGTGTTTGAAACCGATCTCTATCAACTGGTCCAATACTCGCCTTCAACCAAAGAGGTTCTGGACGTACCGCTGGTGATCTTCCCGCCATGGATCAACCGCTTTTATATCCTCGACCTAACGCCCAAGAAGAGCTTCATCAAATGGGCAGTCGATGAGGGACTAACGGTGTTCGTGGTGAGCTGGAAGTCCGCCGATGACAGCATGGGCGAAATTGTCTGGGACGATTATATTCGCGCGCAGATCGGCGCGATCGAGCAAGTGCGCGAACGATTAAACGTGCCTAGTGTGCACGCGATTGGCTATTGTGTCGCAGGGACCACTCTTGCGGCGAGCCTTGCTGTTCTGGCGCGCCGAGATAGAGCCGACATCGTCAAATCAGCAACTTTCTTCACCGCGCAAGTCGATTTTGAGAAAAGTGGCGATCTCAAACACTTCATCACCGATAACCAACTGGATATGATCGATCAGCTTTCCCCGAATGGTTATCTTGATGGGCGCTATCTCGCCGCCGCCTTCAACGCTCTGCGCGGCAAGGATCTGATCTGGAACTACGTCGTAAACAATTACCTGTTGGGCGAGGACTACCCCGCATTTGATCTGCTGCATTGGAACGGTGACGTGACCAATCTGCCGTCCAAGTGGCACAACGACTATCTGCGTGATCTCTATCGCGACAACAAACTGGTGGTGCCCGATGCACTCGAAGCTGACGGAACGCCGCTTGATTTGACGAAGGTCGAAACTCCAAGCTTTGTGCAGGCCGGCCGCGAAGACCACATCGCACCCGCTGAAAGCGTATGGCGGATCACTGAGCACTTTAAGGGGCCGCTTGAATTCCTGCTCGCTGGCTCTGGACATATTGCGGGTGTGGTCAATCCCCCGGCTGCGGGCAAATACCAATACTGGCTCGGCGATAGCGCAGCGGAATCGCTAGACGCCTATATCGATAGCGCGACCGAACATCCCGGTTCTTGGTGGCCGCATTGGCTGGAATGGCTTGAAGGTCACGACAATAACCGCGTTCCTGCCAAAGGAAAGCGCAAGCCAGGCGGGAGCGGCGACAGCGTGATAGAGGATGCGCCGGGCCGTTATGTAAAGACTCGCTAGCGATCCAAACGCATTACTAATATGTAAACCGTGCGCCGCGATAGCCGCCGGATAACCACTCTTTATTGCATTATATCATATGTTTAATTGATTTATTGTGCGGTGCACAAAAAACCTTGACTTCGCAGTTGCAATCGCTATTTTGTGCAGTGCAACATAAAGCGAGGAAAACATGGCAGACGCCAACCCACAGTCGAAGATCGATGCCGCCGCTGAAAAGGCGTACGCAGATGCTGCCACTAAGACAGCTACTCCTACGAAAGCAGATGAAGCGGTTAAGGTGGCTCCTGCGGCCAAAGCGACACCAGCGAACAAAGCTCCTGCAAAGAAGCCTGTAGCAAAGCCAGTAGCTAAGAAAGCTCCCGTAGCCGCAAAGAAGGCTGCCAAACCAGCCGCGAAGAAAGCACCTGCGAAAGCCACGGTAAAGAAGACCGCAGCTAAGAAAACTCCCGCAAAGAAGCCGGTAGCGAGAAAAGTACCGGCCAAAAAAGCTGCTCCGAAAGCGGCTCCAAAAACCGAAACAACCAATCCTGTTACGAAATTGAAGGACACGATCATGGCAAAAGCTGAAAAAACCGATTTCGCCGCAACAGCAAAAGAAATGGCTGCTGATGTGCAAGAGCGTGTGAAGACCGCCGCTGCAAAAACCACTGTGCTCGCA
>CAZOLE010000144.1:0-5488 GCA_964580445.1 uncultured Porphyrobacter sp. | reverse complement strand
ACCACATCTTGCAGTGTGAAGAAGTCGTCTTCTGCATGGGCAATCGCCACACCAAAGGCGACATCCGCATCGCGCTTTCCATAGATATGCGGTACACCATACTCATCGCGGACAATCTCAGCCTCGTAAGTGAACCGGCTTTCTGGTGAGTATTCAGCCTGCTTGGCAAAGAAAGGCTCCCACGAAGCCAAACCCACAAAGGCGGTAATGAACAGCGCTACTAACGCGAACCCGCAGCGCTTTACCCATTTCATGCGAAGTCTCTCCCAAACTCTCTTGGCGCACACATGCCGAGCAGGGTAGGGCTTGGCAAGCGCGGTCATCGAACCCACCTAGTCAAGTAACACACCTATTGTCCGAGGGATCACAAAGACTATGAATCTGGAAAAGTTCACAGACCGCGCCAAGGGATTCCTGCAAAGTGCTCAGACCGTCGCGATCCGCATGAACCATCAACGCATCACGCCGTTGCACCTCTTGAAGGCGCTGCTGGAAGATGAAGAGGGAATGGCGGCCGGACTGATCCAGCGCGCAGGCGGGGAAGCGCCCAAGGCGGTAAGCGCGGTTGATGATGGGCTCGGCAAGATTCCGGTTGTGACCGGCGGCGGCGCACAATCAACACCGGGTTTGGACAATGACACGGTGCGGGCCTTGGATTCCGCCGAACAGCTCGCCGACAAAGCTGGCGACAGCTATGTCGCGGTCGAGCGGCTGTTGGTCGCTTTGGCAATTGCTCCGGGCGCGAGCGGCGAAGCAATGAAAGCCGCAGGCGTCACCGCTCAGACTCTGAACGCTGCGATTGAAGCGTTGCGCGGTGGCCGTAAAGCAGACAGCGCCAATGCAGAGAGCTCCTATGATGCGATGGAGAAATTCGCGCGCGACCTGACCCAAGCAGCGCGTGACGGCAAACTCGATCCCGTAATTGGCCGCGATGAAGAAATCCGCCGCACAATCCAGATTTTGGCGCGGCGGACGAAGAACAATCCAGCTGTGATCGGCGAACCGGGCACGGGTAAGACTGCAATCGCCGAAGGGCTCGCGCTGCGTATCGCGAATGGTGATGTGCCGGACAGCCTGCAAGGGCGCTCGTTGATGAGTCTTGATTTGGGTTCGTTGATTGCGGGCGCAAAATATCGCGGCGAGTTCGAAGAGCGGCTCAAAAGCGTGCTCGACGAAGTGAAAAACGCCGATGGGCAGATCATCTTATTCATTGATGAGATGCACACGCTGATCGGGGCGGGCGCGTCGGAAGGCTCAATGGATGCCTCCAATCTTTTGAAACCCGCCCTGTCGCGCGGTGAGTTGCACTGCATTGGTGCAACCACGCTCGACGAGTATCAGAAGTATGTCGAGAAAGACCCCGCGCTCCAACGCCGTTTCCAACCGGTCTATATCGAAGAGCCAAGCGTCGAAGACACGGTCAGCATTCTGCGCGGGATCAAAGACAAGTATGAGCTGCATCATGGGGTGCGGATCACGGACACCGCGATTGTGGCCGCGGCGAAGCTCTCTGATCGCTATATTCAGAACCGCTTTCTGCCGGACAAAGCGATCGACTTAATGGATGAGGCAGCGAGCCGTATCCGCATGGAGGTTGAGAGCAAGCCCGAAGAGATCGACGAACTCGATCGCCGGATCATTCAACTCAAGATCGAAGAATCGGCACTGGCGAAAGAAGACGACCGCGCATCCAAAGATCGGCTTGAGGCCTTGCGCGAAGAGCTGGCTAATCTTGAGCAAGAGTCAGCCGAACTCACCACACGTTGGCAAAATGAGCGCGACAAAATCGAAGCTGAGGGCAAGATCAAGGAAGAGCTTGATGCCGCGCGGCTTGAAGTGGAACAAGCGCAGCGGGAAGGCGATCTCGCGAAAGCCGGTGAGCTGTCTTACGGGCGCATTCCCGAGCTGGAGAAGCAGCTCGAAGCCGCGGAAGCGCTCAGCGAAGATGCCTTGCTGCGCGAAGAGGTGACTGAAGAAGACATTGCCGGGGTGGTGTCGCGCTGGACCGGGATACCCGTCGACAAGATGATGGAAGGCGAGCGTGAAAAGCTGCTCGATATGGAAAAGATCATCGGCAAGCGTGTGATCGGGCAAAGCGATGCAATCGAAGCGGTATCCAAAGCGGTGCGCCGCGCGCGGGCTGGATTGCAAGACCCGGGCAGGCCGCTTGGTAGCTTCCTGTTCTTAGGTCCAACGGGCGTTGGTAAGACTGAGCTGACCAAAGCGCTGGCCGAATTTCTGTTCGACGATGATCAGGCGATGGTTAGAATCGATATGTCGGAGTTCATGGAGAAGCACTCAGTAGCACGGTTGATCGGCGCGCCTCCTGGCTATGTTGGCTATGACGAGGGCGGAGTGCTGACCGAAAACGTCCGCAGACGCCCTTATCAGGTGGTGCTTTTTGACGAGGTTGAGAAGGCGCACACCGATGTCTTCAATGTCTTATTGCAGGTGCTCGACGATGGCCGTTTGACCGATGGGCAGGGCCGCGTTGTAGACTTCTCCAACACGCTGATCATTCTGACCTCGAATTTGGGCAGCCAGTTCCTTTCGAACCTTGGCGATGACGGCAAGGTTGCCGATGTCGAAGACCAAGTCATGGATGTGGTACGAGGGCATTTCCGGCCTGAGTTTCTCAACCGACTGGACGAGATTATTATGTTCCACCGTCTGGCGATGGAGCACATGGCCCCGATCGTCAAAATTCAAGTCAAGCGCGTGCAAAAGCTCCTCGATGATCGGAAAATCACTCTTGATCTAACCGATGCGGCGCTGCGCTGGCTTGGGCGTGTCGGCTATGATCCTGTCTATGGGGCAAGGCCGCTCAAACGCGCGGTTCAAAGGTATTTGCAAGACCCACTTGCCGAGAAGCTGTTGCAAGGTTCAGTCCCTGATGGTGCGAATCTCAAAGTGGATGAAGGCGACGGCGAATTGCAAATGACGGTCACATCTTAGGAAGCGGCTGGTTCGAGCGATTTAGACCCAGATCGGGGACACAATACTATCTTGCGTAGATCGAGAGTTTTGAATCTTTTTTGAATCGCATGATGCGACCTATGTTGCTTACCTTATTCGACCTTGTGGGAATCCCGCAACACGGGTGCGAAAAGTCGCGAAAAAATGAACGCTTCATTTACAACATTGTGGAGGCATTGCACACATGTGCCATCGCAGGGGCTTTGTTGTGTGTTTTGATTGGTAGCTCGCTTAGCAAGGGGAATTGCTAAGATGTAGTGCAAGGCACACGGCTAAGGCTTCGGTTGTCGCAACTGGAGTGATCATGAAAAAGTTTCACAGCAATTCAATGAAGGCGCTCGCCTTCTCCGCATCGGCTATCGCGTTTGTGATGGCTGGCCCAGTCTCCGCCCAAGAAGAGAGCGAAGAGGGTCAAGAGGAAGAAGAAGAGCAAGTTGACGTTACGGAAGATGGTGCGGACTCGTCGTCGGGGGACGAAGGCATCACTGTTACTGGCTCGCGTATTGTTCGCGACACCTACAGCTCGATCTCCCCTCTTCAAGTGATTTCAGGCGTGCAGCAACGCGAAGTTGGTGCGTTTGATCCAACTCAAATCCTTCAGCGTTCCACCGCTGCCGCTGGTCAGCAGATTGACGCAACGTTCCAAGGGTTCGTCCTTGACAACGGCCCGGGATCGTCGACGCTGAACCTGCGTGGGCTAGGTGCTGATCGTACGCTGCTCTTGCTTAACGGTCGCCGTCTCCACCCATCGGGTGTTGAAGGTGCGCCGACCGCTCCTTCTCTCAACCTAATCCCGGGCTCATTGGTAGACCGGTTTGAGATTGTGACAGATGGTGCTTCATCGGTTTACGGTTCTGACGCTGTTGCTGGCGTTGTGAACGTGATCCTTCGCAAAGACTTTGACGGTCTTGAGCTGTTTGCTCGCGGCGAAATCAATCCACAAGGTGCTGGTGAAGATTACACCGTCAGCGCCTCTTGGGGCGTCAACAATGACCGCGGCTTCTTCGGTATCGGTGCGGAATATGACTTCCGCGACCAGATCCGCATTCGCGACCGCGATTTCTTTGCCGGTTGTACGACTGAACGTGAGGTCACCCAAGATGGTGAAATTCGAACGTTGGGCATCGATCAACAAGCGAACGCTCTGGCGCAAAGCGGTGGTACGATTACGACTTCGTCCAGTGAATGCGCACAGCAAGGATTCTCGGGCCGGATTTTCGTTCCATTCACGACTGTTGGATCGATCTACTTCACAGATGGTCCGGGCAACTCAGGTGTCCCTGGCTTTGACGAATCGTTCTTCGCCGGTGGGCCAATCGATGCTGATGGTGACGGCATTCGCGATGTCGACTTCTTGAATGATCAAAACCTCAACGGGTTGGAAGAGCAGCAAGATGCGACCTTCCTGAGCCAGCAAGAGCTCATCAACGTTCTCGCTTACGGTGAGTATACTTTCCCGGGTGAGGCGAACATCACACCCTTCTTCGAAGCGCTATACAGCCGCGCTGAGATCACTGCGGATACTGAGTTCAACGCTCAGATTTTCCCGTTTGTACCTGATGACAATCCATTCAACCCTTGTAACCCGGCTGCTCCTGGTGGTGTTGACTGTCGCGGTGCACAAGACGCTACGTTTGGTACAGCGCTTGGTTCATTCGGTTCATTGCCGGTTTTACCGATCTTTGGCGTAGTCGGCGACCGTAACAACACCGATGTTGTGCAAGAGCAATATCGCGCCACAGTTGGTGTGCGCGGTGATTTGCCCTTCATTAGCCCATCTTGGACTTTTGAAGTTGCAGGTACTTATGCTCGTTCAGAAGGTACTTCGCGCGTTCTTGGTATTCGCGAAGATCGTCTCGCTCTCGCAATCGGTATTGATCCAACTCAGGATTTCGATGGTGATGGCATTGTCGATAACAATGGCGATGGCATCGCTGACGACTATGACCAGAACGTTCAATTCGGCACCGGTTTGGTCTCACAGATCGTGGGTAACCTGCCGTCGATTGCGCCATGTGATACGTCCGCTTTGGCCAACCCAGATTTGGCGGCGCCGGATCTGATCCAAGGCTGTGTTCCAGTTAACCTGTTTGCCCCAAGTTTGCTTGGTTCTGCAATCGGCGACTTCGCAACACAGGCCGAGCGCGATTTTCTATTTGGTGTTCGTGACTTCGACACAACAATTGAGCAGGTCCTTATCAGCGCATTCGCTACTGGTGATCTGTTTGATCTTCCGGCTGGCTCTGTTGCTGGTGTTGTCGGCATAGAGTTCCGCGACGACAAAATCGATTCGGTTCCAAACTTCGTCGCGTCGAACGGATTGTTCTTCGGCTTCTTCAACGACAGCGGCGCGACTGGTAGCTCGAACCTGCTCGAAGCATACGGCGAAATCAGTGTCCCACTGGTTGCCGCAAAGCCACTTGTAGAAGAACTGACTGTCGATTTCGCAGGTCGTGTGACTGAGCACGAGTTCTACGGAACAAACTTCACCTATTCTATCAAGGGTGGGTGG
>CAZOLE010000143.1:0-5531 GCA_964580445.1 uncultured Porphyrobacter sp. | reverse complement strand
GCAAAGCAAATATGGAAGCGGTCGTCGAAAGCGGCAAAATCTTCTTGGCTGGCGCGAAAGAACTCGTTCGCGACAATGTTAAAACCAGCAAAACCGTTGTCGAAACGGTCACCGAAGACGCGAAAAAAGTCGCATCGATCAAATCACCAACCGAGCTGATGCAGCTTCAAGGTGAGCTGGCTCGTCGTAACTTCGACGCTGTTGTTTCTTTCGGTTCACAACGCACCGAAGCTTGGGTGAAGCTTTACAACGAAGCCTTCGCTCCGATCTCTAACCGCGTAAGCGTAGCGACCGAGAAATTCTCGAAAGCTGCCTAACCTCAAGAAGTTTCTGAACCGGGCCTCTCCTCTCTCTCCCAATCCCGGTTTATGAAAGCGCGCCGATACAGGCGCAGGGCTGGAAGGACCATAGCGGTTCTTCCAGCCCTTTTCTTTGCCAACCGCATGCGACGCAGCGCGCCGCTTCAACCAAGTTCTAACACCTGCTTCTGTAACGCATGTTGATGAACCTTGCGTACCAGCAAACGAATCCCATAATGGACACATCAATGCATAAGCGCTTCTCCTCCATGCCTGATCGGCAATTGCTAACTGTCATTGCTGCGGACGACAGCGATGGCGACGATGGCAGCGAGAGCGAAACGGGTGTCGCGACCAAAACGCGCACCAAGCCCAAAAAGCCGAGCCAATATAAAGTTCTGCTGTTGAATGACGATTACACCCCGATGGAATTCGTCGTGATGGTGCTTAAGCGGTTTTTTTCGATGGATATCGAGCAAGCCACGCGGGTGATGCTGCACGTCCACCAAAAGGGCGTCGGCATCTGCGGTATCTTCACATATGAAGTGGCAGAGACCAAAGTTAATCAGGTGATGGACTTCGCAAAGCAAAACCAGCACCCGCTGCAATGCACCCTTGAAAAGGCTTGAGGCTAAGTCAGGCTGATCTGCACCTCACATACATCTCAACCGGGGACACACGGTGAGAAGAGGTAACTAACCCCATGACCCTAAGAGCATTTGTCGCTATGACCATTCCATAGCCGCTCCAGCAAGATCGCCAACCGAACCACAGTGTTTAACTTCATACCCAAGATTGACCGCTATGTTTTTCGGCTCACCATTGTGCCGATGCTGGGCGTGTTCGCGCTGGCCGCATCACTCTTGCTGCTCGACAAGATGTTGAGACTGTTCGATTTTGTCGCGGTGGAAGGCGGTCCGATTGGGGTGGTTTTTTCAATGCTGGCGGCGCTGTTGCCTGAATATGCCAGCCTTGCGATCCCTCTTGGCTTACTATTGGGCGTGCTGTTTGCATTCCGCAAGCTGGCCACTTCCAGCGAACTCGATACGATGCGTGCTGTTGGTTTGAGCTACAATCGCTTGCTGCGCGTTCCCTATATCCTGACCGCTATCCTGATGGCTATGAATGTCGCGCTGGTTTTCTATGTCCAACCGCTCAGCCAATATTGGTACAAGCAGATGGATTATGAGCTCCGATCTGGCGCGCTGGGTGCCTCGATCAAAGTGGGCGAATTCACCAGCCTTGCCGATCGCATGGCGCTCTTAGTCGAAGAAAGCGAGGATGAAGGGCGGCGCCTAAAAGGTATTTTTGCACGCGTTGCCAATGAAAAAGATCAAGTGCTTTCTATCAGCGCGCGCGAAGGTGGTTTTCTCGCAACCAGCGATAGCCCTGATACGATCATATTGCGCCTGACTGATGGCACAATCATTCAAGACACCGGGAGCCAAACCCCCCGCGTCCTCTCCTTCAGTCGCCATGATCTCCCTATCGATCTACCGTCTATCGAGGAGTTTCGGGCTCGCGGTGATGCAACACGCGAATACATCTTGCCTGAGTTGCTCAAGATCGGCTGGAGCCGCGAAAGCAATGAGGAATTGCGCGACGCGACGCAGGCGACATTCAATTTCCGCTTAGTTGAGATCGTGATGATGTTGCTCATGCCGCTGCTCGCGGTGGCGCTGGCGATCCCCCCCAAACGATCGACAAGTGCGCTCGGCGTTTTTGTGTCGATCATCATGGTGGTGTCCTATCACAAGATAAACCAATACGGCGAAGACGTCGCCAGCTTGGGGCGCATTGACCCGGTTCTTGCCTTATGGGGACCGTTCGCGATCTTCGCTGCGCTGATCCTGTGGATGTATTACCGCGTGGCTTATGTGCCGGGAGGCCAGGCAATCGGTGCCCTCGAAGGTTGGTTCTCGAAGATCAGCAAGTTCGTCGGCAAGCTGTTCAAACGGCGACAACCCAATCGCTACATTACCGACGATCCTGACGACCCCGGCAAGGACGAGCCGCACATGGCTCCGGCTGAATAGGCAAAGCGCGAAACCACACACAATGCAGCTCGACTTTTTCCCTTCGCGGACTTTGACGCTTTACCTGGCGAAGATGTTTATCGTCCGCATCGTTGCAGTGTTAGTGATGCTTGTCCTTGTCCTGATGATGCTCGACCTGTTGTCGCGCACCGGCGATATCTTAACGCCTGAAGGCAATGGGCAGGCTGAGATTTTGAAGTATGTGAGCCTGCGATTACCGCAATTGGTCTCGCGGTTTCTGCCCTATTCGGTTCTGCTGGCAACACTGATTACATTGGTAACGCTCAATCA
Organism: uncultured Porphyrobacter sp.; assembly: GCA_964580445.1. Taxonomy (GTDB): domain Bacteria; phylum Pseudomonadota; class Alphaproteobacteria; order Sphingomonadales; family Sphingomonadaceae; genus Erythrobacter. The sequence goes on along the minus strand of CAZOLE010000143.1, from coordinate 2,905 downwards.
AAACAGTGAGGTGGTGGCGATGAAAGCCGCCGGACTTTCTGCGCATCAAGTGCTGGCGCCTTTATTGCTGACCGCCGGCATTATCGCAGCGATTAGCTTCGCCTTTAACGAACGCGTCGTCACCAAAGCCAATGGCACGCTAAAGGCATGGGAAGCGACCGAATACGGGGCTTCACCCGAAGACAGCGGGACACGGCCCAATGTCATACTGACAGATGGCGAGAGTATCTTATTCGCTTCTTCTCTTTCCGGCGAAAATGAGAAAATCACGCTCGACAAAGTGACATGGTATGAACGCACTCCGGCAGGGGCAATCCGCCAGCAAATCCGCGCAAGCCGTGCGACCTATGCTGCCCCCGGCTGGCGGCTAGAGGAGGCGAAGCGCTACGATGTGGGGCGTTCTGAACTGCAAACGATCAAGCCGATTGTCGTGGGACAGCAAATAAGCCCAGAACAGATCGATCTTGAATCGATTGATCCCGATGCTCAGCCGTTCTGGGAACTCACCGACACGATTAATGCGTTCCAAGCGATTGGCCGCCGAACATCAGAAATGGAAGCGAAGTGGTGGCATCGGATTTCCGGGCCGCTCTCGGCATTTTTGATGCCACTCTTAGGATCAATCGCTGCCTTCGGATTGGCTCGATCAGGACAGGTGTTTGTGCGCGCGACCATTGGCATGGCACTGGGATTTGCTTATTTTGTCGTCGACAACGCCGCTCTCGCGATGGGATCTTTCGGGGGCTACCCCCCGTTCTTGGCGGCTTGGGCGCCATTTATGCTGTTTGTGCTAGTTGGTGAAACGGTACTGATCCGGACTGAAGAGTGAACGACTTTTCGATCCAGCTGGCACACCCTGATGACGCCGCCAGCTTCTACGAAGTCGAAGAGGATGCGGGCGCTTTGTTGGCTGAGCATCCCAGCCTTGCCGACATTCCCTTACCGCCAAGCCGAAGCGCCAGCGACTACAAGGTGATGATCGAAGCGCGCCAATGCCTTGTCGCGACCAGCAAGGATCAGGTTATCGGAATTGCTGCGGCAAGGCGTTACGGCCAAGAGCTGCATTTGCATGAGTTGAGCGTCATACGCGGGTTTCAACGTCAAGGGATCGGAGCGACATTGTTAAACGCGCTCAAGATTGACGCGCGCAACTCCGGCATCCGTGCGATCACGCTTCACACATTTCGCGAAATTCCATGGAACGCGCCGTTTTATGAGCGCGAAGGCTTTGTCATCATCGATAATCTCGACGCCTATCCGCGCCTTGCCAAAGGACAACAAGCCGCCGTTGATGTTGGTCTACCGCGCGAAATGCGATGCGCCATGATCCACTTTCTCGATTAGTTAGGCTTAGCCACGTGGCAGCATTGTGCTGCGTGCGATCCGTGCGATCAATACCCACATGCCGGTGTGATTGCCGCCTTCATAGGTTGATCCGGTGCCCAATTCTTTCGCTAAGCGGCGGTGCGCTTCGGGCAGGTCGTGATAGGGCATCGACGGCATCAAATGGTGCAGTGCGTGATAGCGCAGGCCCACAGGTGCCCAAATCTCTGCGGTCAAGCCCGGAGGCGGGACATTGACGCTGTCGAGATATTGCGCGGTCACGGTCATCGGTTCGCCTTCATTCTCCCACAAGTGCGCGACCAATGTACGCAGTTGGTTAAGCGTGGCCGTGAGCGAGACAATCGCCAACCCTATCGCCAGCGGCTGCCAACCGATCACAAAGATGCTGGCTATCAAAGTAATCGCCCAAAGGCAGGCGCTCGCTTCCTGCCAAACCACCCGCTTAGCCACTTTTCCGGTTGGTGGTTTGCGACGAAATTCGGGATTGATCGACAGCGAAGAGGCCCTCTCCCACACCAATTTCCGCAATGGGGGCACAACGTACCCAAGCGGTACCAGAACCGCTGCCCGGAATAACAGCGCGATGGGCGCAAGCAGCGCCACCAGCACAAAGGCGGGCAAGCTCCACGGTTTCATCAACGCCAAAGGAAGGTATTCGGGATCTTCGATCGTGCCATATTGCGTTCGCTTGTGGTGGATCACGTGAACGCCTTCATACATGAAGCTGGGCGTCAAAAGCGGAATACCGATAAGAATATTCCAGCCCAACCGATAGCCGGGCAGCGCATCCTCTTTGATATGGGTGAGTTCGTGAATGAACATCAGCGCACGATAGAGCGCAAGCGACGCAACCAACCCCGCGATTACGGAAACCACAACATTGCCAGACAGGATCGCAACCGCGATCCCGCCATAGCCAAGAGCCGCCGAAATCAGAGTATCTGGCCAGTAAATGCCGGGCTTAGCTGTCCCCAACTCCTTGGTGAGTTCGCGTGCAGCGCGCAGCATATCTTTGTCATCCTCAGACTGAAAATCGGCGCGCGTTGCTGTAGCGCGCGGTGCTGCGTCTGAGGCAGGATCAAGGCGGGATTGGACGTTCATTGCGAGTTCTCTTTAAAGCCCTTAACGCAAACCGGGGTTAAGCAGCAAACGCGATGTGCCCATAAGTGTGATCGACTAACTTGCACCAACACGTCGATCACGACAGATATTTGAGCAAAGAGCAGTATGGGATAGAGTTTGTGACGGACGCAAAGATAAGTATCGAGGCAATCAACGACAAGCGCGGACGGGCGCGGTTCGTTGATCTTGGACGAGACTTTGCCGCGAGAACGGCGAACTCCGTTCCACAACTCCGTAGCGAACAACTTGAGCTAATTGACCCGAACAAGAACCCGTTCTTTGGGCATGGTAAGGCGCAATTCTTCATCGCGCATAGGGACGGAAAACCGGTCGGTCGTATTTCGGCACATATCGACACGCTGGCTTTGACGATGCCCGCTGACAACGGATTTGGCCCCGGTGTCGGCATGTTTGGCTATTTCGATGCGGAGGACGAGGC
>CAZOLE010000142.1:0-5613 GCA_964580445.1 uncultured Porphyrobacter sp. | reverse complement strand
GCGTCGATTAATAGCCCCGCCTGTGATCGATTGGATTTTCACCCTTGGACAGTGTACCAAGTGTGTCAGGCGTTGCGCAGCTGCGATGAGCCGATGCACGCAACACGAATGCGCGATCAGCGGAAGGAGCGTGCCTGATGACTGATCTGATCCTCGCCACTGACGACAACGACGCCCCAGAGATCTTCGCTTCGCTCCAAGGCGAAGGGCCAAGCGCGGGCACGCCGGTGGCGTTTGTGCGGCTATCGCGCTGCAACCTCGCCTGCACATGGTGCGACACGGCCTATACGTGGTGCTTTGATGAGGAACTCGAACATCGCGATGGGATTGCCTATGACCGCAAGGCCAATCAGATTGCACTGTCTCCGCAAGACGCGGCCGAACGCATTGCGGCAACGGGGCAAAGACGCCTCGTCATCACGGGTGGAGAGCCTCTGCTGCAAGGGGGTGCTCTCGCTGACATGCTCGCGCATCTGCCCGATATGCAGATCGAAATTGAAACCAATGGCACCACCAAAGCGCCTGCGCATGTCGATATCCGCGTTGATCAGTACAATGTCAGCCCGAAGCTGGCGCATTCTGGCAATACAGCAGAGCTTGCGCTGATTCCGGAGCGTCTTGAAGCCTATGGAGATGATCCACGCGCGTTCTTCAAATTCGTGATCGCGCGGCCCGGCGATGTTGATGAAGTGCTCGCGCTCCAAAAGGCCCATGGCCTGAATTCCGAGCGTATCTTCCTTATGCCGGAAGGGACGAGCAGCGAAGCCCTACGCGCACGGCAGGAATGGCTTTCACCGCTATGCATGAAACACGGGTTTCGAATGTCAGACCGGCTGCACATCCACCTTTATGGGGATGAGCGGGGAACCTAATATGATTTGCCTCTCAAGAGCGGCGCGTGGGGCAGTCGGCCCGCTTGGCTTTCGCGGGATAGGCCGCGGCACGCAGTCGCGCTTGCGACGCCGATGGCATCGACTAAGTGGTGAGGAAATCGCAGCCCGGATGGGTTGCGCGCAAAAAGGCCTCTATCCCTGCGAACGCCAGCGCAAAACGACGCGCTCGACCATTTCCTCTTCGCCGCCGCCATCGTTCCACAACTCGACAAAGCTCGGGTCTTCCGAGGCTGGGCGCTTGTGCTCTTCGAGATTGTCGAAGTTGACCCGGATCGGGATGGCTACGCCTTCGCCGCAGACGATGCACTCACGGTTGCGAAGCGCGGGGATCGAATCGAGAAAGCCGCGCGAACCTTCTGGCATCGCAGCTTTCACAAAAGCTTGGTCACGATCGTTGTTGAGACGCATCGAGATGATTGTGCCGCATTGCGACAAGACGCCTTCAGCCAAGTCGGAAGGACGCTGAGTAATGAGACCCAGAGAAATGCCGTATTTACGTCCCTCTTTCGCAATCCGGCTTAGGATTTGGCCTACCGAAGATCCGTCAGAGTTTTTCTCGCTGGGCACATAGCGGTGCGCCTCTTCGCAAACGAGCAGGATCGGGCGCTGTTTTTCTTCGCGACCCCAGATCGCAAAGTCAAAGACCAGTCTACTCATCACCGCAACAACGGTCGAAGTGATGTCCGATGGCACGCCCGACACGTCGATGATCGAGATCGGCTTGCCATCGCTAGGCATCCGGAAAACTTTGGAGATGAAGTTCCCCATCGTGTCACCGACCAACATGCCAGAGAACATGAACTGATAGCGCGGGTCTGTTTTCAGCTCTTCAAGCTTAGCTTTGATCCGCATGTAAGGCGCAGATGAGGTCGCTTTATCGAGCTTGCCCATCTCGTCCTGAATCTTCGCAGTGAGGTCCGAAAGCAAATAGGGGATCGGCGAATCTTGTGTGATCTTGCCCATTGTTTCTGCCAGACGGTTTTTGCTACGCGCATGAAGCAGGCACTTGGCCAGAATGTCTTCATCAACCTGGCGATCATTGCCGCTGCTGGTAAGAAGCACTTCACAATGCTCCTGAAAGTTCATCAACCAGTACGGCATTTGGAGGTTGGAAACGTCGAGGATTTGCCCGGTTTGACGAAACGCCGCCGAATATTCGCCGTGCGGGTCGATCATCACGATGTGACCTTGTGGCGCTGCTTCGCAGATACGGTGCAGGATCAAGGCTGCGCTGGTTGATTTACCCGTACCGGTCGAACCCAGCAGCGCAAAGTGCTTACCCAGCATCGCATCAATATACAGACCTGCGCGAATGTCCTTGGTCGGAAACACCTTACCGATTGTGATATTCGCACGGCCATCGCTGGCATAGATTTGTTCAAGGTCTTTGGTGGTTGCAGGATAGACCATAGCGCCGGGAACCGGATATCGGGTCACACCGCGCTTAAATCCGTGAATGCGCCCTGTCAGTTTTTCCTCATTGCCTTCGCCGAGAAAGTCGATGTTAGCAATGATACCCGCTTCGGTGCGGCGATCCTTGCGTTGATCGCGAACATTGGCGAGCAACCATGCCTCGCCCACGCGAATCTTGATCTGACTGCCGACTTGGCCTGCGAGTTGTACTGAGGGATCATCGTCTTCCATGCATTCTTGAATACGCGGAAGATCGAATGCCACTTGCGATCCGGCACCAGAAATCTCGAGCACGACCCCAATCGGCAAACGGGCATTATCGGACGGCGCGCCCTGCGTTTCCGCAGGAGCGACCGGCTCACTCTCGCTTGATTGCAGTGCGTCGCCTGTGAAGCGTTCAAACTTTGCATTGCCCATATCGGTCATGCGATATTCCTGTTCATACGTGTATCATGGCATTGACCGGTTGCTTATTCCGGCCTTTTTCAGAGCCCAAATATATGGATGTCAGGGTTAAAATCGCGTCAACGTTCGGCAAATTGCCTCAAGTGACTAAATGCGCGCGAAGAGACGCCCTGCAATCCAGCCCATTGAAACCGATAGTATTATCGCGCCAAGCCCATAGAATAACGACCAACGTTCGGCTGCATTGACCACTTGGCGTTCAAGCCCGACCTTTGCCACTTCGATCTCTGCAGTAGCACTCGCAAGGACACGGCCATCTGCAACCGCAAAGGTTTCTGCGGTGTAAGGTCCAGTGATAACATTCGATGGCAGTTCGATGCGGGCCTGGTAGAGAACGCGCTCTTTAATTCGCACGCCCTCTGGGTCTTCCTTGTAGAGCCCCAAGCGCTCGCGCATCTCAACAAGGCCGCTGGAAAAGCGCTCTTGCACGTCCGGGTCGATGATGCCGCTTGGACTGAGTTGGATAAAACTCGTTCCCAGCTCATAAATAGCCGCCGTGCGTTCATCGACAATCTCACCCACAGGGCGCGAGGAAGCTACTGCAAAGAAGGATGGCGCAGAGCGGAAATCAGTCGAAGCCGCGTTCATCCAAATCCCTGCAATCCGATCTTTTTCACGGAGACGGATCGGCTCAGTAGGTCCTTTAAGTACGACAACAATATCATACTCGGTGTCACTACTCGATCCCGCTGGATCAATCACGGCACCGTAGAGCAACAGGTTCGCGCCAGTAAAACCCTGACGCACTTCAACCCTCGACTGGCTGACTTCGGGCACTAGAACTGGCTCGCGCTGCGCCGAACACAGCACGCCAGCCACTAGCGCAAGCATAAGGCGAAAGCGGCCCCTCAAAGCGGTGCCACCGTGTAAATCTCATCGGGCTGTACCCAGAGACCATAGAGCATGCGCAAGGCCACGGCGAGCACGATCGCCGCAAGGACAAGGCGCAGGACCTCAGGCCGCGCCTTCATGGCAATCTGCGTCCCGAACTGCGCGCCCATGACAGACCCAAGAAGCAGTAGCCCAGCAAGGACGATATCGACGGCTTTGGTTGTCAGAGCATGTGTCATTGTTGTCACCATCGTCACAAACAATATCTGAAACAGCGACGTTCCGACCACAACATTGCCGCTCATCCCAAGCAAATACAGCATCGCGGGAACCAAGATGAAGCCGCCGCCGACCCCCATCAGCATCGTCAAGACGCCGACGATCACCCCGAGCACCAAGGGCGCGATGGGAGAGATATACAGACCCGAGCGATAGAACCGCCACCGATAGGGCAATCCCGCAATCAACGGGTGGTGACGGCGCTTGCGTGGTTGCGAAGAAAGGCCTGCCATACCTGGGCGGAACGCGGCTGCGGCTTCTTTCAACATCAGCGATCCGATTGAGCCGAGAAGCAGCACGTAAAGAACATTAATTACAACGTCGATCTGGCCGATCGATTGCAACAGACTAAACAGGCCGGCGCCCATCAGCGCCCCGATCGCACCGCCAGCCACCATCACACCGCCCATGCGATAATCGACGCCCTTGCGCTTCGAGTGCGCCAGCACGCCGGAAACACTCGCCCCGGTAACCTGTGTCGCAGCCGAAGCAGCGGCAACCGTTGGTGGAACGCCGTAGAAAATCAGGAGCGGCGTGGTGAGAAAGCCGCCTCCCACGCCAAACAGGCCGGAAAGCACCCCGGTTAACGCGCCAAGAAACACGATGAACAGGCCATCGACTGAGAGATTCGCTATCGGGAGATAGACATCCATAGCTGCCCGCCTACCCTAGCCTCACAGAGTCTTAAACCCGCGTGATTGCTAGCTCCCCCAAAAGCATCACATACTCCGCTAAAATCGGGTGGAAATCGTCGCAGCCACCCCTGATCCTGGGTCAGCACTTCCCGCGACGCGTTCGCGCCAGTCGACAGAAACACGCGCAGGCACTGCTCCAATTGTTAGGTCCACTCGGACGCTTGGCCCCAAATCAATCCGTTGCGCGTCTCGTTGTGCCCCTCCCCATGCCGCGGCACCAATACTGAGCTTCGCACTTTTGGTTTTACTCAGATCGAAGCTCTTCACCTGTCGGGTAATCGTGACCTGCCCATCGATAAAGCCAGTGTCAGCCGCGCCTCCAACATAGCCGCCTTGCGCATAGCCTTCCGCTCTCAGTCCGGCTGGCAGCGATTGCGCTGGCAGTTCTGTCACGGCGAGAATTGCCGGCCGCACTTCGGTGCCGAACGCGTTGTTAGTCAGCCGGGCCTCGGCTTGTACACGGACCGGAATCGATGGCGAGAGGCGCGTGCTAAGCCCGATGGCCAGCTCGTTTTCCGGGGTGTTGGTGAGCGCTCGGTATACTCGGACGTAGGCCTTGGGATCGCGTCGCGATGCGGGAGCCAATCGGTATTGAAGCACCGCGCCAAGCTGGCTCGCACCATAGGTCGGTACGCGACCTTGCGAAGTGGCAAGCGTGTTGGAACCTTGCCGAAAAAACGCCCAGCTATCGAACGACCAGCGATCCGCGCGTGTTGCTTCTAGCCCCAGCGTCTGACCCTGCGCGCTGTCACTCAGGGCAGAGTCCTTTGCGAAACCTAAGCCCGGCGGGCTGTTGTGGAGTGTTTTGCGCGGAGCAAGCGACAACTGCGAACGCGAGAACGCCTGGGAGAACAACAACCTATGGCCGAGAGACATCTGCGCCGAACCTGCTGAGGAAACGGCCAACGCGCCTATGCGACGTCCCTTATAGGCCAAGGTGGTCATGCCGCTTTGCTGTTCAATCAATGTTGGAGTGATATGAAGTGGTCGATGCTGAACAGGGGCCTTTTGGGCCAGGACTGGAACATAAGCGGGTG
>CAZOLE010000141.1:0-5629 GCA_964580445.1 uncultured Porphyrobacter sp. | reverse complement strand
ATATTGCTGCAATTGCCAGCTGGTTGGGCGGATCGGTTTCATCCCCACCGGCATATGCGCTTGGCTAGGCGTGCGACCGCCTTTCTTCATATTGCATGAGCCACAGGCGGTAGTGATATTCTCCCACGTCGTCTTCCCGCCGAGCCGTCTTGGGATCACGTGGTCGAAGGTCAAATGATCGCCATTCCCGCAATATTGGCATTGGAATTTGTCGCGTAAAAACACGTTGAAGCGTGTGAAGGCTGGAAATTCGCTCTGCTTCACATACTGCCTTAGCGCGATGACGCTGGGGATTTTCATATCGAGCGATGGTGAGTGTACTTCGCGGTCATAGCTCGCGACGATGTCCACACGGTCCAGAAACACCGCTTTGATTGCAGTTTGCCACGGCCACAGGCTGAGCGGATAGTAGGATAGCGGCGTGTAGTCTGCATTGAGCACAAGCGCTGGGCACCCCGCTAGGTTCCGGGACGCATCCTCTTCGGCGCTGCGAAATCGCGCGGCTCTTTCGATCAGTTCGGCTTTGAACACGGTACCTGCGTTCCTCCCTGATTGACATTGAACATGCCGTGGCATGGCGATGAGTCAAAGCTGTTACATCGTGGCTATCCACAGGGAGCAACAGTTGTAGGGCATTGGATGGCCTAAGGATATGTCCTGTGGCATGTCTGCACTCTGTGTCGATCGTCACTCGCTTTGCCCCTAGCCCCAATGGCTCGCTGCATCTGGGTCATGCTTATTCCGCGATTGTCGCGCATGACCTGGCGTTGGCGGCTGGCGGGCACTTTTTGCTGCGAATTGAGGACATTGACGGCCCGCGCTCACGCCCGGAACTGGCTGATGAGTTTCGGCGTGACCTTGAATGGCTGGGGTTGGAATGGCGTGATGTGCCTTCGCAATCGACGCGGTTGGAGAGTTACTCCGAGGCGGCGCAGAATCTGGTCGATATGGGGCTGGCTTATTATTGTTCGTGCACCCGCAAACAGATGGCCGCGTTAGAGCCGCGTATCGGTGTCGACGGGGTGAAATATCCCGGATCGGCAAAGGGACTGAGCGGAACAGAAGAGAGCAGAACTGGCGCGATAAGGCTCGATATCGATGCCGCAATGGAAGCGATGGGCCAACTCAGTTGGCTAGACGATGATGCCGGCGAAATGATCGCGGACCCGCGTGAGTTTGGCGATGTCGTGATCGTGCGAAAGGACTTGCCTGCAAGCTATCACTTAGCGGCCACATTGGACGATGCAGGCGACGGCGTGACTTTGGTAACGCGAGGCATGGATCTGTTTGCGTCGACCCATATCCACCGCCTACTTCAAGCGCTGCTCGAACTGCCGGTGCCGCGTTGGCATCATCATAAGCTTGTGCTGGATGACAACGGTGAAAAGCTCGCTAAACGGCGCGGTTCCCCTTCGCTGGCTGGGCGGCGGGAGAGCGGAGAAGACGGGCTGATGCTCGCCGCGCAACTGCGCTTGCAAGAATAAAGACTTGGAACTTGGCGCGTTTGCGCCCATTTTGTCGGCATGAACTACATTCTCATCGCTTTGCTCGTGGTGCTGTGCATCATGGTGGTTGTCTCTTTGGTGCGCGGCGTTGTTGCGTTTCTTCAAACGACCAAAATCGACCTTGAAAGCGGCAAGGGCGAAACTGTCACGGAAATGCAAGCGCTTCAAAACAAAGCAATGTTCGCGCGCATCAAGTATCAGGCCGCAGCGATTGCAGTGGTGGCGGTGATCGCCTTGCTCGCAAGCGGTAGCGGCGGCGAATAGCGCCCCCGGCTGGACTGCTAAAGCGCACCGGGCCATAGGTCGCTGCCATGGTGAAGCTAAACAAAATCTATACGCGCACTGGCGATGACGGGACCACGGGGCTGGTCGATGGATCACGCTGTCCCAAACACTCGGCGCGAATTGAAGCGATTGGCATTGTTGATGAAGCCAACAGCGCGATTGGTCATGCTGTTTGTGCTCTCCAGAACGAAGCGCACAAAAAATTGCTGACGCGAATTCAAAACGATATGTTCGACTTAGGCGCAGATTTGGCGACGCCCAGCGAGGATGGCGATTTCACACCTTCGGAAATGGTTCTGCGGATGGTCCCTGAGCAAACTGAGTGGCTCGAAACTCAGATTGATTCGCTCAATCATGTGCTTGCGCCTTTGACCAGTTTCGTCTTGCCGGGTGGTTGCGAAGCCGCCGCGCGCACGCATATCGCCAGAGCAGCCACTCGCGCAGCCGAACGCGCCATGACAGCTTTGTGCGATGAGACAGCCGTCAATCCGTCAGCGCTGGCCTATATTAACCGTCTGTCGGACTTATTGTTCGTGCTTGCGCGCGTGCTCAACGACAATGGGGCAAGAGATGTGAAATGGGTACCGGGCGCGAACCGCTAGTCAAATGCGTTTCGCGTAGCTAACAGGCCCGTTTGATCTTTATTGCAGTTGCGAAGGAAATGTTGCCATGCGGAGTATCGCAGTCATCGGCGCCGGACAGATGGGCACAGGGATTGCCCAGACAGTCGCACAAAATGGCATGAACGTGATGCTTTCCGACGTCGATTTGGCAACGGCGGAAGCGGGCAAGGGCAAGATCGAAAAGGCCGTCACCAATCTTGTCGGACGATCCAAGATGGAAGCAGACGCGGCTGAGGCGCTTTTGAGTAAAATCACTCCAATTGGTGATTATGCACCGATGGAAGAGGCCGATTTGATCATCGAGGCGGCGACCGAGAAAGAGCCGATCAAGCAAGCGATTTTCGAAGCGGTTGGCAAAGTGCTGGCTCAAACAGCTGTTATGGCGTCGAACACCAGCTCCATTCCGATCACGCGCATGGCGAACCACTCGCCGGATCCAGAGCGCTTTATTGGGCTGCACTTCTTCAATCCCGTGCCGGTTATGGGTTTGATCGAAGTCATTCCCGGACTCGCCACCGCGCAAGTGACCACCGACCGCGTCACCATGTTTGCTGAAGGCCTCGGTAAGCAAGTGGTGTTGAGCCAAGACGAACCCGGCTTTGTTGTGAACCGCATCTTGTTGCCGATGATCAACGAAGCGGTGTTTGTGCTGGGTCAATCAACCGCGGGTATAGAAGATATCGACAAAGGCTGTCGCCTAGGCCTCAATCACCCAATGGGGCCGCTGCAATTGGCGGACTTTGTAGGGCTGGACACCTGTCTCGACATTATCAATGTGCTTTACAAGACGACGCGCGATACCAAATATCGCCCGGCACCGTTGCTGGTAAAATACGTCGAAGCGGGATGGTTAGGCCGCAAGACCGGACGCGGTTTCTATGACTATTCTGGCGAAGCGCCAGTGCCCACGCGCTAGGTCTGAGCTTACCTCTCAGGCGTTGGTAAATTGCGCGACGGGACATTGGTGGGCCTTACGCCTCCACCTGAATCACCGTCGCCGTCTCCAGCTCTGGGCCTACTTGGCGCAGGCGATGCGCTAGCGCGGTTGGAAGAGCCATCAAACCCATCGTCGTCTGAACTACCATCCAGCCCGTCGCCGCCCGGATTGAAATCACCCGGGTCACCAAGTTCAGCGACTTCGCTTGGGCTTGTGCTGAAACCGTCGGCTTCGTCAATCAGCATTTCGTCTTCTGCAAAGCCCACAGGTTGAGCCGGCGGCGGAGGCGCAGCATTTGCGGCAGGGGCTTCCGCAGCCTCTTTAGTTTCTTCAGCGGCCTCAGCGACAGCTTCGTCCTCGCCGCCAAACGTATCGGAAAAATCCGACACGCCTGCAAAAACGGCTGCACCAAAGAGAGTTACGCCCGCAAAACCGAGCGCAAATTTGCTATTTTCGAACAACAATCTGGACATGCTGTCCGATATAGCGCGGATACAGTTAACGATTGGTGGAGATTAGTGATCGTTTGAGATCATACAGCAATTCGAGAGCTTCACGCGGGGACAAGGCGTCAATATCTGTGCTTTGCAACCGTGCCGAGAGCGCCTCTTCAGGCGTTTCCTCTGGCTCTTCTTGCGCCGCGGCAAATAGCGGTAAATCACCAAGCCCAGCTGCAATCCCACCGGTTTCAGAGCGCGCCTGCTCTAGTTTTTCAAGCACTTGCCGGGCACGTTTCACCACCGGGGCTGGGACGCCGGCAAGTTTGGCAACGGCTAGGCCATAGGACCTGTCCGCTGGGCCTTCGGCAAGCTCATGCAGCAAGACCAGATCACCTTTCCATTCTCGCGCGCGGACATGATGAAGCGAGAGTGCTTCGCAGCTATCGGCGAGGCGCGCGAGTTCGTGGTAATGGGTAGCAAAGAGGCAACGGCATTCGATCTTGGAGTGCACGGCTTCGACGACGGCCCATGCGAGCGCAAGCCCGTCATAAGTCGAGGTGCCGCGCCCCACTTCGTCAAGGATCACGAAGCTATGCGGGGTTGCTTGGGCGAGGATTGCGGCGGTTTCCACCATCTCAACCATGAAGGTTGATCGACCACGCGCTAGATTGTCCGATGCGCCGACGCGGCTGAATAAGCGGTCTACGAGCCCAATTCGGGCTGCTTCGGCAGGTACAAAACACCCCGCTTGCGCCATCAGCACAATCAGCGCGTTCTGGCGCAGGAACGTTGATTTGCCGCCCATATTCGGGCCGCCGATCAACCACAGGCGGTCCTTATCTTTGAGCGCGCAATCATTGGCAACAAAGCGCTCAGCGGATTTGACCAAAGCGGCTTCGACAACTGGATGACGCCCCTTTTCTATGGAAAGCCGCGTATCGTTTGCGATGGCTGGGCGGCACCATTCTCCTTCGGCGGCGCGCTCAGCGTTGCCCGCAGACACATCGAGCCGCGCTATTGCAGCGGCGGTGGCGGCAATGGCTTCGCGCGCAGCTGTGACCTCGCCGACCAACTCCTCAAAATGAGCCTCCTCAGCCGCAAGTGCGCGCCCGCCCGCTTCGGAAATGCGGTTTGCCTCTTCATGCAATTGCAGTGAATTGAACCGCACCGCGCCTTTCATCGTCTGGCGATGGGTAAAGCCGCTCTCCGCATCCATAAGCGGGTCGGCATGACGGCTGGGTACCTCAATAAAATAGCCGAGCACACCGTTGTGCTTGATCTTTAGCGAACCAATCCCGGTTTCATCGCGGTAACGGGCTTCCATCGCAGCAATGGCGCGGCGGGCATTGCCCGAAATATCGCGCAATTCGTCCAAGCTTGCATCATATCCATCCGCAACATAGCCGCCATTGGTCCTCTCTGTCGGAGGTGAGGCAACCAGGGCGAGGCTGAGCAGGTCGGTGAGCGCGCCATGACCCGAAAGGCGGGGCAGAATTGCGTCAAGCAGAGATGGTCGATCCCCTTCGCGCGCCAGCCAATCATGCAGCCGCTGCGCTTGGGATAATCCATCGCGCACTTGACCCAAGTCGCGCGGCGACCCCCGACCAACGACGATCCGACCCAAGGCTCTGCCAATGTCCGGTAGCGCGCGCAGCACGTCGCGCAGATCGGCGCGCTCAATCGGGCGGTCGCGCCAGAAATGCACCAAAGCCAAACGTTCTTCGATATTCGCCACGTCCAAGAGTGGGGCGGATAGGTCTTCGGCAAGCAAGCGCGATCCTGCGCCCGTGGAACAGCGGTCGAGCGTCGCGATTAGACTGCCAGGGCGGCCTCCTTGCT
>CAZOLE010000140.1:0-5663 GCA_964580445.1 uncultured Porphyrobacter sp. | reverse complement strand
AGGACGGTCAGTTTCGAAAGTTCTTCAACAAGCTTGGCAATATCAGCCATGATGTATCACTCCAATTTGTGCGGGGCGGCGAATTTGAAATACCAACCCCAAAACACGGGTAAAATCGCGTTTGCGAAAACGTCTCTTAAGCAGCATCCTTGGCGCCATAGGCTCCAAATACGCGGGCCAGCTTGTTCGCGGGTGCGTTGACGACCTGGGCGACCTTGGTCGCTGGTGCGTTTACGAGACCCACAAGTTTGCCACGCAGCTCATCGAGGCTCGGCATTGAGGCAAGCGCCCTAACACCAGCTTCATCGAGAACCTGCGTGCCCATTGAACCACCGACAATTTCAAGCTTGTCGTTCGATTTCGAGAAATCGACAGCAGCTTTAGCAGCCGCGACCGGGTCTTTTGACCAAGCCAAAGCTGTTGGACCTGACAGAAATTCATCAAGTCCAGTGTAGTCGGTGTTTTCAAGAGCGAGCTTAGCGAGACGGTTCTTCGCAACCTTATAGGAAGCACCAGCTTCGCGCATCTTGCCACGCAATTCAGTGGACTCATCCACTGTCATGCCAAGGTTACGGGTTACAACCACCACGCCAACCTCGTTGAAGACCGCATTGAGCTGAGCAACCGCGTCGGCTTTTTGCGAACGATCCATGCCTTACTCCTTCACTATGATCGCCAGACGGGATGCCGGGCGATCGGCTCATGTTCCGCTATGCCGCTAATCGACACAGCGAAGTCCAACGATGGGGAAGGAGTGGCGTATGAAGCGCCAGACGGCTCGTTTAGGAGTGAGCCGAAAAATCTCTGTCCCCGCCTAGGCTGCAAATTAAGAACGGCAAATCCCGTTCAGCAACTGTCTCGGACGGATGACCACAAAAGTGGTCGGGGCGCGCAATTACTGCACGCCCCGTGAAAGTCAAGTTATTTGGCTGTCTGTTAGACCTCGAGCGGTCCGTCTTGATAGCTCAGCAGGTCGCCCGGTTGGCATTCCAGTTCGCGGCAAATCGCTGCGAGCGTTGAGAACCGGATCGCTTTGGCTTTGCCGGTTTTCAGAATTGAGAGGTTGGCGAGGGTCAATCCCACTCTTTCAGCCAGCTCCGTTAAAGTCATCCGGCGTTCGTGCAAAAGATCGTCGAGTTTGACCATGATTTTTGCTCCTTCATCTTCGGCTGGCATCACACTGTTCCTTCCAGGTCTTCGCGCATGGTTGTGCCGTGTTTGAACACGCGAGCGAGGATGAAGAGGATTATGATCAACAAAAGCGCTTGAAGGTCGATGCCGACATCGATGTTGATCTCGATTCCTTCGATTTCTTTGGCCCAGTCGCTGATGCTGAGTGCGATCACGGATAAGAGTGCGGTGAGAGCATAGATGCCAAGCCCCAACCATCCCATCAGATTTAGACGTTCGGCATTCTCAGGTACGAATGGGTCGCCTTCTCCGACCGTGTTGATGATCCGCCGAAGTTTCCCGAAGAACACAAAAGCAAGCACAAACCCTGCGACTATGACTGCGAACAAGAGTGCAATTCGCATCGCCGGGAAGGCATCGAGCGCATCTCCATACTTGCTTACCAGTTCATCGTTGATTGATCCCTGAAATAACAAAATCAGTGGGATACATATTGCCATCACGGCCGCAGTAAGAGCGAGCACGCCTTGCATTATTAAGGCCAAAACCTTGCCAGCCAAAAGCAACATGTCGTTGGGCTTGTTCGTCATCGTCATTTTTGAGTCCCCCAAATCAGGCCATTGCCGTCGCAATGGGCGAAGCTTGCACCGGCGGGACAGTGACGACTGCTCCGACCGATGCGATTGTCAGGAAAATCGCCGCGCAAGCAGCCAGAGAGTGTTTAGCGAAGTGTGTCATATCGATCTCCTTGATGGTGCATATTGATATTCAATAATTTCCATCTAGGTGATTCGCGATTTATTGTCAAACAATAATATTGAAAAACGATATGTCGAATGTCGGAAAACGACAATCAACCGGCTCGCTTTGCCTCTAGGGATGCTGCGCAAACGAACTCAGAATGATCATATAATTCCGCGTGTTGTGATTGGAATGATATCATAGTTCACTGAGTCTTCGTGCAATTTTGAGGGGGGAATTTCTGATGAAAAAATACTGGGTTCTAGCATCACTGTCGTTCGCACTCGTGGCTTGCAATGGGGGGGCACCCGAAGGTGAGGCTGAGACCGAAGCGACGGGTTTGGCGAATGGCGTGCCTGCATATGAAGGGTATACTGAGGACGATCAAACCGGCGAACAGACCGATAAGACGAACAATAAGCATCAAATCACCTACGACACCAAGGCTGATCCGGGTGATGTCTTTGCCTTTTACCGCAAGCATTATAGCGATGCCGATTACAAGATTGAGCATCTCGAAGTCAGCTTCGAAGCAGACAACCGCGATTTTGGCGGGCGCATGTCAGTGCGCAAGTTTGGCGGTGACTCGCTCGTCTGGGTCATCCCGAACAAGGGGTCTGGCGAGTACAGCCCGACCACGCAGCTTGGCGACGGCTTCCCGGTCTATCCTGATGTTGATCCCGCAGCCTATGAGATTGACGAACGTTCCAACGGTTCGCGTCTAGCGAAGTTCAAAATCAACGCCGACATGGACGAGATTTTCGACTTCTATCGCGATGCCGGTTTGAAAGAAGGCTTTGATATCGATTCCATGCGCTTTGATGCCGAGAATAAGGAAGAGCGCATCTCGATCTATATGCGTGAAAACGATGTCGGCACCGAAGTGCGCGTGACGCAATGGGATGAGTCCTGATACTGTGATTGCGTCTCAGAAAACTCATACACGGGGGAACTAATGAAGAAAATTGCGCTGATGATGCTTGCGCCAATCGTTTTGGCGGGCTGCGGTGGCGGAACGGGCGAGGGCGGCGATGACGCTCCCGCTGCCAGTGATGTCGCTTTGGCGAACGGCATGCCGACGGTTGAAGGCTTTGAAGAAAGCGATGTCTCTGGTGACCGGAAAACCGAAGCCAACAAGATGCACGAAGTCACCTATGTGGCTGATGGCTCAGTCGAGGATGTATTTGATTTCTACAAAGCACACTACACAGAAGCCGGGTTTGGTCCGAAGAATACATATATAAACTTCGCGGCCGAGGACCCCGATTACGGCGGTTATGTGCAGGTTTTCAGCGAGAGCGACGAGGTCATGGTCCATGTTAGCCCGAATAAGGGGTCCGGCGAATACAGCGCAACCACGCAGCTTGGCGATGGCTTCCCGCTTTACGAAGGTGTTGCAGAAGAAGACTATGACATCCGGCCACGTTCAAGCGGCTCACGAATGGTCATTTTCCGCCCTGACGCTGATCCGGCTGATATTGCTGCATTCTACCGCGCTGCGGGCGAGGAAGAGGGATTCGCGCTGAGAAGCGTCACTTATTCGGCTGGCAACGACAAAGAGAGCATCAAAGTTAACATTGTTGACCAAGATGAAGGCGTCAAAGTTACCGCGGCAACATACGGCCAATAATGCGGGTTGATTGCGACGGGTCGGCCATTCGAGCTGATCGTCACTAATGATGTGTAGGAGCTGTTGACCAAGTCGGTCTGCGCTCCTACATGCTCCACACACGTTGGCTTCGAGCCGAACCGATTCATGCGCGACGAAACGGTTCAAGAATGGAAGCAACGCTTTGCCATATTCGCGACGAAATGAACGCTGCTACCGTGTTTCACTATAGAGTGAGGCGAGGTGTGCGGCGCTTTTGCGTCGAATAGGCAACCGATTTCGCGTTACGTGAACATCAGACTTGGCGCACCGAGCAGACACTTATTGCGCTACCACATAAAGAGGCAGTTCCCTTCTATGGCAACTCAAGCGTCAGCCCCAACAAAGGGCAAAGTTCGCAGTCGCAAGGCTAAAGGTACCGCGAAAAAGCGCATCCGGAAAATTTTTGGCGACATCCACGAAGTCGTCGACATGCCAAACCTTATTGAAGTGCAGCGTGAGAGCTATGAGTTCTTCCTGCGCTCCAATAAAGAGACGGGCTATGTGTCCGGTCTGGAAAAGACTTTGCGCAGTGTGTTTCCGATCCGCGATTTCGCCGGAACTGCTGAGCTGGACTTCGTTCACTACGAGCTTGAAGACCCGAAATACGACACCACTGAGTGCCGCCAGCGTGGGATCACCTACGCTGCCCCAATGAAGGTGACTTTGCGTCTTATCGTTTTTGAAGTCGATCAAGAAACCGAGACGCGCTCGGTCCTCGATATCAAAGAACAAGACGTTTACATGGGCGATATGCCGCTCATGACAGAGAACGGCACTTTCATCATCAACGGCACAGAGCGTGTGATCGTTTCGCAGATGCACCGTTCACCAGGTGTGCTGTTCGACCATGATCGCGGCAAGACCCACTCCTCTGGCAAGCTGCTGTTTGCGGCGCGCGTCATTCCGTACCGCGGTTCGTGGCTCGACTTTGAGTTTGACGCGAAAGACATCGTCAATGTCCGTATCGACCGTAAGCGTAAGCTGCCAGTTACGGCGCTGCTTTATGCGCTTGGCTTGGATAGCGAAGGCATCCTTGATCACTTCTATGACACGGTCACTTGGGAGCGTGCTAAAGACGGGTGGAAAATTCCATTCGTCGCGGAGAACTGGCGTGGTCAGAAGCCGGCTTTTGGGTTGGTGAATGCTTCAACCGGCGAAGAAGTTTTTGCCGCAAACCAGAAAATCAGTCCGCGCGCTGCCAATAAGGCAACGAAAGACGGCCTGACCGATTTGCTGCTTCCAATTGAGGAAGTGGTTAGCCGTTATGCTTCTCGCGACATGATCGACGAGGGCACGGGCCGCATATATGTCGAAGCGGGTGATGAGATCACGCTTGAGCACATTGAGGCGCTCGACAATGCCGGGATCGACAAGCTCGAACTGCTCGACATTGACGAAATCAACACCGGTCCTTGGATCCGCAACACGCTGAAAGTCGACAAAGCGGAAAACCGCGACGAAGGCCTTGAGGCGATCTATAAAGTGATGCGCCCGGGCGAGCCGCCGACCAAGGAAACCGCTGACGCTTTGTTCGAAGGCCTGTTCTTCGACGGTGAGCGTTATGACTTGTCTGCGGTTGGCCGGGTCAAACTGAACATGCGCCTTGAGCTTGATGCTGAAGACACTGTGACCACGCTGCGCAAGGAAGACATTCTTGCGGTGGTCAAAGAGCTGGTCGATCTTAAAGACGGCAAAGGCGAAGTCGACGATATCGACAATCTCGGCAACCGCCGGGTGCGTTCGGTCGGCGAGCTGCTCGAGAACCAATACCGTGTTGGCCTGTTGCGTATGGAGCGTGCGGTTAAAGAGCGCATGTCGAGCGTCGATGTTTCGACTGTCATGCCGAATGACCTTATCAACGCCAAACCAGCTGTTGCTGCGGTGCGTGAGTTCTTTGGCTCATCGCAGCTTTCGCAGTTTATGGACCAAACAAACCCGCTTTCTGAAGTCACGCACAAGCGCCGTGTCTCGGCGCTTGGGCCAGGTGGTCTGACGCGTGAACGCGCTGGCTTTGAAGTTCGTGACGTTCACCCGACCCACTATGGTCGGATTTGCCCGATTGAAACGCCAGAGGGCCCGAATATTGGTCTCATCAACTCACTGGCATCGTTCAGCCGCGTCAACAAATACGGCTTTATCG
>CAZOLE010000139.1:0-5719 GCA_964580445.1 uncultured Porphyrobacter sp. | reverse complement strand
GATGCATACAGGTTGGAGCAACCCGAACCGTCTGCTTCTATCCAGCCACAAACTGGGTTAGCGGACCGTGATAAACAGAACTTACAAGCGATCACCGATCAAATCAGTCAGACCGAACGCCGCGCAATGGAGGCCGAACGCGACACAACCGACCGCTATGTCGCAGCCTGGCTTTCCGGCCGGGTGGGGGAGACTTTCGACACGCGCATCACTGGCGTTCAAGGTTTTGGTTTCTTCGCGACTATAGTGGGGCTTGGCGGTGACGGGCTTGTCCCAATCTCGACATTGGGTGATGAATATTTCCGGCATGACGAAGCAGCTCAATCACTTGTAGGTGTCGACAGCGGGACCAGCTATTCGGCCGGTGACCGTTTGAAGCTCAAGCTGGCCGAGGCCAACGCGCTTACGGGTGCTCTGAAATTTGTGCCAGTGGATGCAGATGGCAATGCGATTGAAACGCGGGGAGGGCGCCCAGAGCACCGCCGCCGTGGTTCAGGTGGACCGCGCCCAAATGGTCCGCGCAAAGCAGGAAAATTCACAGCAGGTAAACGAGGGCGACCCGGCAATATCCGCCATCAAGGGCGACGCCGGAAGTAACCTAAGCCACGTGGTCGCTTTTGTTTTCGTCATAACTTTCAGGGATCACGTAGAGCGGGCAATGCAGCGTCCCGGCTGATGAAGAGAAGTGTGCGACCAGTGGACCGGGATTGCCCCCTTTTGCCGCGCCTAGGACCAATGATGCCACTTCGAGGTGATCTTTCAAAAATTGGCTGACAATTTTCTGCGCATTCCCGATTTTTACTGAAATTGTCGGCATAATTCCGCTTTCGGCAAGCAAGTTTCCGGCCACGCTATGGGCCAACATTTCTGCCCTATCGCGCGCTTCCTGCTCAAGTGTCGCCTGCACCCCGCTAAACGCGTTCATGTTCTGTTGAGGGACGAGCGCAAGGATGTGCACTGCGCCATCTACAGCCACCGCGCGACGGGCTGCATAACGCAGCGCTGCCCGGGCTTCGTCGCTTTCGTCAATGACAACCAGAAATGTGCGCAACCCACTTTCTCCCTCAAGTATAGGTATCCAACCTATTTCCTAGCAATGCAAGGTCTTGCCCCGCAGCGCCGAATTGGGCACAGCAGCCCTTCTACTTGACGCTACGGAGTCTCGCTTAGCAATGGCGATCGAAATCAAAATGCCCGCCCTTTCCCCGACGATGGAGGAAGGGACGCTGGCCAAATGGCTTGTGGCTGTAGGCGATACGGTCAGCTCCGGTGATATCATGGCGGAGATTGAAACCGACAAAGCCACGATGGAATTTGAGGCTGTGGATGAGGGCGTGCTTGCCGCGATTGTGATCGAGGAGGGAACCGAAAATGTAGCGGTCGGCTCTGTTATCGCCATGCTCGCGGAAGACGGCGAAGATGTTAACGACGTGAGCGCTCCGAGCGGTGATGCAGCACCGGCACCCGCGCCAGCTGCGGAACCAGCCCCGGCACCCGCTGCCCCCGCGAGCGAAGCCCCAGTTGCCTCGCCGACTGCGCGCAAATTGGCTGAGGCCAATGGGATTGATCTTAGCGGAATCAGCGGCACTGGCCCTAAGGGTAAAATCACCAAAGGTGATGTTGAAGCTGCAATTGCTAGCGGTGGCGCTGCACCTGTTAGCGCAGCACCGAAACCGGCACCCGCTCCTGCTTCCGCCCCATCTTCGGGAGGCCGCGTGCTTGCATCGCCGTTGGCCAAACGCATGGCAGAGCAAAAGGGCATCGACTTGAGCACAGTGAGCGGCTCCGGTCCTAATGGCCGTATTGTTAAGGCGGATGTGGAAGGCTTTGATCCAGCAAGCGTCAGTCCGCCAGCTGCAGCGACTTCGAGTGCGCCTGCTCCAGCATCACAGGCGATGTCAGCACCTGCGAACGAGTATGATGCGCCATACGAAGCTGAAAAACTGAACAATGTGCGCAAGGTCATCGCGCGCCGCCTGACTGAGGCCAAACAACAGATTCCACATATCTATCTGACGGTTGATGTGTGCCTCGACCCGTTGCTTGCGCTGCGCAAGCAATTGAATGCCTCGCTCGAAGCGGACGGGGTCAAACTTTCCGTCAACGATCTGATTATCAAGGCGCTCGCTCGCGCGCTCCAACGCGAACCGCAATGCAATGTCAGCTTCCAAGGCGACGTGATGCATCAATATTCGCGAGAGGACATTTCAGTGGCTGTGGCCGCGCCGAGTGGCCTGATCACGCCAATCATCCGCGATGCTGGGCGTAAAGGTCTGGCCGAGATTTCAACAGAGATGAAAGAGCTTGCCGGCAAGGCACGCGATGGCAAGCTGCAACCGCACGAATATCAGGGCGGGACAGCTTCCGTTTCCAACCTCGGCATGTTTGGTACCAAGCAGTTCGATGCTGTGATCAATCCACCACAAGGCATGATCCTCGCCGTCGGAGCAGGTGAGCAGCGACCATTCGTGGTCGACGGAGCGCTTCAAGTCGCGACCGTGATGAGCGTAACCGGAAGCTTTGATCACCGCGCGATTGATGGTGTCGATGGCGCGAAATTGCTCGATCAGTTCCGCAACCTTATTGAAAACCCCATGGGTCTGGTGGTTTAAAAGCGGGTTAGATCTGACTTAGGTGACGCTGCTCGCCCAAAAATCGGTTGGCGAGAAGATTCCATCAAAAGTCAAAAGGGGTGATGAAACCGCCGGTTTCATCTCGTTAATGGGGAAAGAAGAATGAAAAAATTCACGGTTCTAGGATTGGCGGCAAGTCTTACCTTGGTTGCGTGCACTGACACTGGCGCTGAAGCGGGGGATAGTTCAGCTGACGCGGCAGCCACGAGCGAAGAAGATGAAGTCAAAGCCGCTGACGAAGCGCAAGCCGATGCTGAAGCCGCTAAGGAAGAAGCCGAAGCGGGCGAAGAGGGCACCGATCAGGCGTCTGCAGATGGCCCGGTTGCGCGGCCCGTTTGGTACGGCGAGACCCCGGGCCTCGACGCATGCAGCGGTGTTGGTGAGGTCTCTGGCTTGGAAGATGGCGGAGACGGGTTTTTGTCCGTCCGCGCTGAACCTGATGCAAAGAGCTACGAAAGTGACCGTTTGAAGAAGGGTCAGCAAGTATTTTTCTGCGATGCGACCGATGATGAAGCTTGGATTGGCATCGTCTATGACAAGTCGGGCGAGAAAGACTGCGGGACGGGTTCACCGATCCCCGAGCATACAACTTATGTCGGTCCATGCGATTCTGGTTGGGTCAGTCGCAAGTTTGTGACCCTGATTGCGGGGTGATGGTTTGGATCAGAAGCATCTGATGATCCGGGCCACCGCCATGCCCGCTGACACCAATCCATACGGAGGGGTGTTTGGCGGCTGGTTGATGGCACAAATGGCGCTGGGAGCTGGTTCTCTGGCTAGCCGCGTCGGCCAAGGCAAAGCTGTCGTGGTAACAGCAACCGATTTCTCATTTCCCGGTGCGATGGATGTCGGTGATGAATTGAGTGTGTATTGCGAAGTCGCGGCGGTGGGCAAAACGTCTTTGACGATCACTGCCAATGGCTCTGCCCGCGACCGCAATTCAGAGACTGTCTCTGAAGTGTCAAATGGCACGTTCAAGTTTGTAATGCTCGACGAGAATGATCGTCCGAGGCCTGTCGAAAGTTAGTTCTTTGTCTTCCGTAAGGATCCCGTAAATGTCTCAAAGTTCATACGATGTCGTTGTTCTTGGCTCTGGCCCCGGTGGATATGTCGCAGCAATTCGCTGCGCACAGCTTGGTCTCAAAACCGCGATTGTTGAACGAGAAAACCTAGGTGGAATTTGCCTAAACTGGGGCTGTATTCCGACCAAAGCTCTGCTGCGCTCTGCGGAAATCAAACACTATATGGATCAGGCAGCGTCCTATGGATTGAAAGTCGCGGGTACAATTGAGGCGGATCTCGACGCCATCGTGAAGCGTTCTCGCGGGGTCGCCAAACAGCTTAATCAGGGCATCGGTCACCTGATGAAGAAGAATAAGATCACCGTCCATATGGGCGATGGCACGCTCACCGGACCGACCTCACTCAACGTTAAAACCGATAAGGGTGAGGATAAATTGAGCGCCAAGCACGTTATCGTGGCGACCGGAGCGCGGGCGCGCGACCTGCCATTTGCGCCTGCCGATGGAAAGCGTGTTTGGACCTATCGCCATGCAATGGTTCCGCCGGAAATGCCGACCAAATTGCTGGTGATCGGCTCTGGCGCCATCGGCATCGAGTTTGCTAGCTTTTACAATGATATGGGTGTTGATGTTACTGTCGTAGAAATGCTTGACCGGATCGTCCCGGTCGAAGATCACGACATTTCTACATTCGTCGAAAAATCGCTGAAGAAGCAAGGCATCAATGTGATGACCGGGGCTGGTGTCGAAGCACTTAAAGTCGGTGCAAAAGGCGTGAGTGCGACGATCAAAGACAGCAAAGGCGCTGTGGCGACGACTGAATTCAGCCATGTAATCACCGCTATAGGAATCCAACCTAACACCGAGAATATCGGTCTTGAGAAACTCACCGAAATGGATCGCGGTTTTATCCAGATTGACGATTTTGGCCGGACGAAAAGCAAAGGGCTTTGGGCGATTGGTGACTGCACACCGGGCCCTTGGCTCGCTCACAAAGCCAGCCATGAAGGCGTGAGCTGTGCAGAGGCCATTGCGCAAGAGCTAGGTAACAAAGAGGTTCACCCGCACGCGCTTGATCGCAACAACATCCCCGGCTGCACCTACTGCCATCCGCAAATTGCCAGCGTTGGAATGACGGAAGCAGCAGCGAAGGAAGCTGGGCTAAAGATCAAGGTCGGAAACTTCCCCTTCATCGGCAATGGCAAAGCGATTGCGCTTGGCGAAGCGGAAGGCATGATCAAAACGATCTTTGATGCGGGAACCGGCGAACTGCTCGGCGCGCATATGGTCGGCGCAGAAGTTACCGAACTGATCCAAGGATACACCGTCGGTAAGACGCTCGAGACAACCGAAGCGGAATTGATGCAAACCGTCTTCCCTCATCCGACTTTGTCAGAGATGATGCATGAAAGCGTGCTTGATGCCTATGGCAGAGCGATCCACTTCTGATCCGGTCAAAGCGCTCACATGAGCGCTTGCGGTCGGTGTACTAAGTGGCCAAACCTGTTGTTAGTAAAACGCATGGGGGCCTCATGACGGACGACGCAGTCTATAAAGACGACAAGTCAGCGCCGCAGCGCCTGTGGCGCCTCGTGCTGTCGGTGATTGATCCGCGTACCTACCTGCACGCGTTCAAAATCCTCAATTACTATCGCTACACACATGTCGCCGAATGGAAGAAGATTACGCGGGGAAATGGACTGAGGGTCAGCCCAACGGTTAGCTTTTCGAACGGTCACAATATCGAGCTGCGGGACGGTGTCAGGATAGGGGCAAACTGCACGCTATGGGCGGGGCAATTCGGCGGGAAAATCACTCTCAAGGAGGATGCACTGCTTGGGCCCAATATTATGATCACGGCGACCAATTATCGTTTCAACGAAGGCAGCCCTGTGACCGCGCAAAAAATGGATGAGGCCGACGTTATCATCGGGCGAGATGTCTGGATTGGCTATGGCGCGGTAATATTGCCCGGCATCACAATTGGCGATGGCGCGATCATCGCCGCAGGCGCGATTGTTACCAAGGACGTCGAGCCGGGTGGTATCGTTGTTGGTGCAGCAG
>CAZOLE010000138.1:0-5737 GCA_964580445.1 uncultured Porphyrobacter sp. | reverse complement strand
GCATGACGTGGAAAAAACAACAGCTGCCCAGCGATCATGCGCCCGTCAAAAGCGGCTCCGTGGGTGTACTTCTAATCAATCTGGGCACCCCTGATGCAGCGGAACCAAAAGCGGTAAAGCGCTATCTCAAGCAGTTTCTGTCTGATCGCCGCGTGATCGAAATCCCGCCCATCGCATGGCAGCCCATTTTGCGCGGTATCATCTTGAACACACGGCCTAAAAAGAGCGCAAAAGCCTATGCCAAAGTTTGGACAGAGCGCGGTTCGCCGCTAGCGGATATCACTGCACGCCAAGCCGAAAAGATGGCAGAAGTTCTTATTGAGGACGTTCATGTCGATTACGCCATGCGCTACGGCAATCCGTCAATCGAACAGAGGATGAGTGAGCTGACCGAAAAAGGGTGCGACCGCATCCTTATCGCGCCTCTCTACCCGCAATACTGCGCTGCAACGAGCGCGACCGTCTTTGACGAAGTGGCGCGCGTGATGGGGGGACTGCGCTGGCAGCCTGCTTTGCGCTTTCTACCGCCATATCACGACAACAGTGCTTACATTCATGCGCTGGCAAGCGATTTGACACGGCAAGTTAGCGCGCTCGAATTTTCGCCAGAAGTGATTCTGCTGAGCTTTCACGGCATGCCTCAACGCACGCTGGAAAAAGGCGATCCTTATCACTGCCATTGTCAAAAGACCGCGCGGCTGTTGCGCGAACGGCTAAGCGGAAATCCGGCATTTGATGACGTGCGGTTTGAAACCACGTTCCAATCCCGCTTTGGTCCTGCGCAATGGCTAACCCCCGCCACTGACGCCACGCTCATGGCGGAAGGCGAGAAAGGCACGAAGCGACTTGTGGTCACTGCGCCCGGATTTGCCGCCGATTGCGTCGAAACGTTGGAAGAACTCGCGCTCGAAGGCCGTGATCAATTCAAGGAAGCCGGAGGCGAGGACTATGCGGTGCTGGATTGCCTAAATGTTTCCGAAAGCGGCGTTGGTATGCTCGAAAGCTTGATCCGCAACGAACTTTCCGGCTGGATTTAGCGACCGCCCTCAGATAGATTGCGGTTAGCAACTGAATTGAGAGGATGACCGCATGGCAACGCTAGCACAGCCACCCGCTGCTGAGCCCAAATTCGCGCATTGGAGCGAAGGCGTCCCTTCGGATGCTGATCTGGCGCATATCCCCGGAGAGCGGGGACTGCCTTTCGTCGGCAACACCTTCAAGCAACTGGCCGACCCGCATGGCTTCACTCAACGCATGGTCGAAGCCAACGGTAGAGTATACAAAACCCATGCATTCGGCGGCTGGAATGTAGCCTTGATCGGAGCCGAGGCCAACGAGCTGGTATTGTTCAATAAGGACAAAATCTTCTCAAGCGAACAAGGCTGGGGCCCAGTTCTCGACCAGCTGTTCCCGCGCGGCCTCATGCTGATTGATTTCGACCATCACCGAATAGATCGCCGCGCGCTTTCCATTGCGTTCAAGCCTGCACCGATGCGGCATTACTCAGGCGCGCTGAACAGCGGTATCGCGCGCGAAGTCGCAACATGGGAAGGCAAGATGGCGTTCCAACCGGCCATCAAACAACTCACGCTCGATCTAGCAGCGGACAGCTTTCTGGGCATTCCGTGGGGACCGGAAGCCGACAAGATCAACACCGCCTTTGTCGATATGGTGCAAGCCTCGGTTGCGCCGGTGCGCAAGCCCTTGCCCTTCACCAAGATGAAACGTGGAGTCGATGGCCGCGCTTATATGGTCGACTTCCTCACTCGCGAAACCAATCGTCGGCGCACCGAAGGCGGTGGGCAAGATATGTTCAGCCAATTCGCCACCGCCACCCGCGAAGATGGCTCATTGCTGCCAGTTGATGAAGTCGTTGATCACATGAGCTTTTTGATGATGGCTGCACACGATACGATCACATCATCGGCCACATCGTTTATCTACTACCTCGCGAAAAATCCCTCATGGCAAGAGCAGCTGCGCGACGAAGTTTTTGCCGTCACCGGCGGCCCGGACACTTCGGGTGAGCCGCGCGCGCTCGATTATGATGATCTTGGCAAACTTGAGCTGCTGGAATTCGCATTCAAGGAAGCCTTGCGATTGATGCCACCTGTGCCGTCGATGCCGCGCCGGGCGTTGAAGGGGTTCGAATTTGCTGGCTATCACATTCCTGCAGGGCAATTGTGCGGGATCAACCTATATTGGACCCACCATTCAGAGGAATATTGGGACGACCCCTACACCTTTGATCCTATGCGTTTCACCCCTGACAAAGTGAAAGCTCGGCACAAATATGCTTGGGTGCCATTTGGCGGCGGCGCGCATATGTGTCTGGGGCTGCACTTTGCCTATATGCAGGTGAAGGTTTTGCTGGCGCAGCTGCTTCAGCGGTATCGCATCGAGGTGCCAGAAGGCTACGCACCCGACTGGCAACCTTGGCCAATCCCTCAACCGAAGGACGGACTGAAGGTGGAGTTTGTGAAGATTTGATCAGTGCGAGCCCCCGCCCAGACTGTGACCTCATCGACTTCGGCTCTAGTTTGCCAAATATCCCCGCTTGCGCTGAGACACACTGTTAAAAATCCCAAGCGATCCCTTCGCGCTCCCAATCGCCGTAGCGGGTCGGGGACAATTCGCGCGGTTCGTCTTTCAACGGATCAACAGCCTTGGGCTTAGGCGCAGGATCATTGGTCCAGTGTGCCGGCTTCTTAAAAGCTTTGGCGGCGGCGGATTTCTCTTTGGTCATAGTCAACCAAATGCACGCCACGTTCTTTGGTTTCAAGTGGCGCTTGGTTTAAAGAGCGGCTAGCGACGCGCTCACTATGGTCCAACCTCCCGGAATTCACGCAAGGCGCGCTGCGCTCAAGATGCTCGACGCTGTGCTGCGCCGAGGTGAGACGCTTGAACAGGCAGCGCCGGGGGCCTTGCGCGAAGTGCGCGGGCCCGCGGACAAAGCGCTGGCGCGCGCGATTGCGAGCGAGGCCCTCCGTTGGCTCACTGACCTAGATGGGCTGATCGATAGCGCCACAAAACAACGGCTGCCCGATGATGCAAAACCGCGCAGCGTACTGCGGTTGATGCTCGCCCAGACATGGCGGCTGGGAACACCCGCCCATGCCGTGATCGCGACCGGTTTGCCACTGCTTTCTGGTGGGCCGCGAAGGTTGGCACATGGCGTGTTCTCGACGCTGATAAAGCGGGAAGTGGCGTTGCCAGAGGTGCCGACATTACCGCAGGCCGCTAAGGAGCGCTGGGGCGAATTGGCAGACGCGGTTGCGGCGGGTCTCGCTGCCCCGCCAGAGGTCGATCTGGCGCTCAAAGATGCTAGCGAAACCGCGACCCGCACGGTTGCACTTAGCGGTGATAGCCTTGCACCCGGTCATGTGCGGGTGGCACGCGGCACCGCCATCGAAGACCTGCCCGGCTATGACGAAGGCGCATGGTGGGTACAGGATCTCGCCGCGCAAATCCCACCGTGCTTGCTTGGCCAAGGCGAAGGTCGCCACGTGCTAGACCTATGCGCAGCACCCGGTGGCAAGACGATGGCGCTCGCCGCGGCTGGGTGGAAAGTGACCGCGCTCGACAATTCTAAGCGGCGGCTCGACACGCTGAAAGCCAACCTCAAACGCACGCAGCTCAAAGCCTCACCCGTGCGCGCCGATGCTCTGACTTGGGAGCCAAAGCATCAATATGACGCGATCCTGCTCGATGCGCCCTGCACTGCGACCGGGACCTGCCGCCGCCACCCAGATGTGCTCCACCGGATTGGGCCGCGCCAGATTGCCGAGATGGCAGACATTCAACGGGGACTGATTGGGAAAGCGGTCGGCTGGCTCAAACCCGGCGGCGTGCTGATCTACGCCGTATGCTCGCTCGAAGCCGAAGAAGGCGAAGATCAAGCGGCATGGGTGGGCGAGACGTTCGATTTGGAACCTGCGCCCATTGCTACGGACGAGTTGCCTGACGGCGTATCTCCGACGCAAGAAGGATGGCTAAGGCTGCATCCTGGATTGCTGCGCGAACAAGGCGGCCTTGATGGCTTCTTCGTCGCGCGTTGGACTACCAGCGCAAACTGACCTCAGCGCAAACCCGCCCCAGCTGCTCAATTTCAAACACTGCCTTTGACTGCTCATCCGATGCAATGTTGAGCTTTATCGGTGCGCCCAGTTCAACATATTTCCGCATCGTCATCTCGCCGCTTGTATCGATATCGGTGCGACTTTTGATAAGAAACAGCGCTTGCCGAGCGAGCTCGTGCAGATGGGTTGAATTCACATGGTCACCGGATCCGCCGATCAAGGGATTGCCGGGAGGGAAGCCATTTGCTGGCGTTACTAGAGCCTCGATGAAGCCATCGCCTTGCACATATGGCGCGACTAGAACGCGCTCGTCTTGTGTTAGGCCAAGGTCCGCCGAGCTGGCAAAGACAAAATTTGTGTTCGGAGAGGCTTCTCGGGCTGTTTGTTTGGCCTCTTTGCGCCATTGTTCAAAGTTGCGATTGCGAAAGACCACGCCGCGCCCACGAATTGCGATAAGCTCCGCGCCATCTTCATTGAAGAGCTCAAGCGAATATCCAAGTTTGTCGCCATCCGTCTCATTTCGATAAATCCCGCGCGTTGCATGACCGCCGCCCGATTCACCTAGCTCCCAGTCGATCCAAGTGAGCGCACTCCATTTGCTATGATCCGAACTTTGGACAGCGGATGACGCGCCGACGGCAGTCCAAAATGCCTGTGTCTGAACCACAACCGGATGATGCGGTGGCAAAGCAAGCCATGCATTGGCTTCGGCATCCCGCGAACATTGAAATACAATTGATCCATCGGCCTGCACTTCATGCGCAAAGGAATAAGGATTGGCAGGGTGTTGGGGCACTATGTTTAGCTTTTCACGTACTTTTGAAAACTCTTGCGTAATTTCATGATTTTGGGCGGGATCACCGCCTGGCAATAGGGGTTGCGCTGCCCTTCGCCTTCCCAATACTCCTGATGATAGTCCTCCGCCGGATACCACGGCATCGTTTGGGCGCCGCCTTCAAGACCCTCAATCGTCGTCACCGCCGATTTGCCATTGTCGGCATTCCAGCGTCCGATAGCCGCTTCGGCTTCAGCGCCTTGATCATCGGACAAAGGGAAGATCGCTGAACGATACTGTGTGCCCACATCGCCGCCTTGGCGATTGAGCTGGGTCGGATCATGGGTGCCCAGAAAGACGTCAAAAATGTCCCCCAAGCTGATCTGAGCTGGATCAAATGTCACCCGGATCCCTTCGGCATGGCCGGTTCGCCCGCTGCAAACCTCTTTGTAAGTCGGGCTAGGCATGTCTCCGCCGATATAGCCGCTTTCGACCTCGGTCACGCCAATGACATCGCGGAACACCGCCTCGGTGCACCAAAAGCACCCGCCTGCAATGATTGCCTGTTCCATACACCTTGCTCCTTTTCGACGAGCGACATAAGCACACGACGAGATATTGCCAAAGCAGAATGCGTGCCTTGCCTTCACGCAAACTCTGCTTAAGAGATAGCGTCACGCAACTGGAACAGAGGATCCCTTCATGAAACGCGCTCTTTTTGCATCGATGGTCGCCGTCGCTGGCACCGCGACTCTTACAACCGCAACCCCTGCTGCTGCCGATGGCCACGACGCGGCCGCCGCTCAAGAATTGAGTGAGGTGCTAGCGCATGAGCGCCGCGACAATGATCGCGCGCGCGACCAATATCGCCGGCCCGCTGAGA
>CAZOLE010000137.1:0-5761 GCA_964580445.1 uncultured Porphyrobacter sp. | reverse complement strand
CTCGTACTCGCTGTAACGAGCCATATTCCGCACCTTATCGCATACACTATTGTGGGCACTGCCAGCGATCTCGAAGACGTCACCCGGTCTGAAGTTATCAAATATTCGGCCGGTGGCTTTCGCGATTTCACCCGTATCGCGGCATCCGACCCGGTCATGTGGCGCGACGTTTTCCTTTCCAACAAAGACGCGGTGCTGGAAATGCTGGGCCGTTTCACCGAGGATTTAACGGCTTTGCAGCGCGCGATCCGATCAGGAGATGGTGAGACATTGCACGACCTCTTTAGCCGAACTCAAGCAATTCGACGGCAGGTTATTGAGCAAGGTCAGGATGATGAGCGTCCGGACTTCGGTCGCGAGGATCATGATTAGGCGCGGGCTGGTGTTGAACTTGGTTCTACGACTTTCTCACTGTTGAGAGCATTGATCGCAGCATGAACGCGAGCCTCGGCTTCCTTACGCGGGAGGCCAGCTGGAATCATTTCACCCACCTTATAGGTTATCGTGCCTGAGCGCTTGGGAAAGCCTTGATAAAGCGGGCCGCTGTTCACTGCGACCGGAACCACGGGCAGCCCAAGCAGCTTGTAGAGACCTGCAAATCCCGATCTCAGCGGCGGCGATTCGCCATGCTCAGCGCGTGTGCCCTCCGGGAAAATTACCAAAGGCCGACCCTCCGCGATACGCTCTTTTGCTTCAGCAATCATTGCGCGCAACGCCTGTGCGCCTTTGTCGCGCGCGACCGGGATCAAGCCATAGGTTCGTGCCGACAATCCCCAGCCCGGAATTTGAAACAGCTCTTGCTTGGCAAAAACAGAAGGAAACTCAAACAGGTGCGGCATGTCGATTGCCTCAAAGAAACTCTCATGCTTGATCGCGACTAGGACGGGGCCATTGGGAATTTCGCCCTCAACCTCGATACGAATGCCAAGCAAATATCGCATGCACCCCCGGTGCCAAAATCCCCACCATCCAACGACGCGGCGCAAGGCCTTGGCACCAAACGGCAGCGCCAATACCGACAGCAGCGTGATTAGCGCTGAGATACTGTAAAACAGCAGGTAGAAGAGAAAGCTGCGTAAGACCGCCATGACAGACTAATACCCGATCAAGCCTGCTGCCCAGCTCGCCAGCAGCTTGTTATACTCAAGGAACAAGGTTGGGAAACTGGGTTCAGATGGGACGGCGTCACGGACCACTTTCACGCCTTCAGGGAGCGTGCGGTTAAGCTCAGCTGCAGCGCGTCGCATGTGCCAGTCAGTGGTCACGAGGCGCAAGGATTTGACCTTGTTGCGCTCAACCCAACTGGCGGTTTCAGATGCGTTCGAACGTGTATCTACCGCAACAAAGCCGAGCGTGATGCAACAGTCCATTTGCAAAGGCCCAACTTCAAATTCCGCGGCGAATTCCTCCGGGGTAACATCGCGGTCAACCCCGCTTACCAGCATTTGCTCGGCAAAGCCCTTGTCGAGCGCTTCCAGTCCTTGTGCAATCCGCCCAGCGCCGCCTGTTGGAACAATGACAGCGTCGGTTTTTTCCTGCTCCGCACGGTCAGGCAGCGCGACGGCAAACCATAGGAAGCCGAGCGCCCACACCAAAAATACCGTCGAAAGGGACCATCGAACCAGCATCAATTATCTCATAACATAGATTTGAGTGCGATGGCGATGGTGATGCGCCCAGTGATCAAAGCTAAGACAATGCCAAAAACGGGGACTGCGGCAAGGATAAGCCAGTCGATCCAGCGCAAGCCACCGCCAGCGACCATTCCGCTCTCCAATGCAGTAAATTGCTGACCGAGGAACCACACTGCGAGCGCACCAAGCGCCAGTCCAACCAAACCGCCAAATGCGGCATCGCGCAGCATCGAGCGCTGAAAAATCCCGGTGACTTGTGCATCTGTGCCACCCAGCAAATGCATAATTTCGACCGTTTCTTGTTGACTGGCAAGCGCATTGCGAGCGGCGAGCCAGACCGCCGCTGCCGTTGCGAAGGCAACCAAAGCGATTAGCACCAGTGCCAGATATTGTAGCGCTGCGAGAGCGTTGTAGACTGGTCGTAACCATTCCGATTGCGCATCGACGCGCGCATTGGGAGCCGTTTGTTCCAGATTGCTTTGAAGCCGTGTGATCTCTTGCGCAGTGGCTCGACGATCAAGTTCAACATCAATCAGCGCGGGGATCGGAACATCGCCGCTGCTCGCTCCTGCTCCAAGCCAAGGCTCGAGCATAGCGGTAAGTTCCTCTTCCGGAACCGCTCGCACAGACGTAACCATTGGCGTGTTCGAAAGCACTCTGACCGCGGCCTGAGTTTGCGCAGTGCGAGTTTCTGGGTTGGCGTCAACGATTTGCACAGTCAGTGCGCCGGACAGATCAGCGCGGGCATTCTCCGCCAGATTTCGCAATGCCAAACCGCCAGCCGCCGCAACAACCACAAGCGCGATAAGAATGGCGATGACCCACGGGATTGGTCCGCCAAACCGGGTTTGTGGCAAGAGTTTTGTTGCGATGGCACCGCGCAACGGTTTTGCTTCGCTTGACGAAGGCGGCTTTGGTGGGCGCAATTTTTGAGCCGACTTGCTCATCCTTTTGGCCCCTTACCTTTGCTCTTTCTTGGTTTAGCGGAGGCTTTTGATGGCACCTTAGCTTTAGCCTTAGTTGGCGTTGGAGTGGGTTTGCCACCGCTTGGTCTTGGTGGATAGCGCAAAGCCCCAGTAGGATCGGATAGCTGGCCTTTGTTGAGCCGCATAATGAGCGATTCCGGAACTTTCTTGAGTAAGTGCACATCATGCGTGGCGACGACCACTGTCGTTCCAACGCGTTTGTTGAGTGCTTCGAACAACCGCAGCAGCTTAAGAGCCATTTCAGGGTCAACATTACCCGTCGGCTCATCAGCGATCAGCATTTTGGGGCGACCGATAACCGCTCTGGCGATGGCAACACGTTGTTGCTCACCGCCTGACATGGTCGCTGGCTGAGCCTGCGCCCGGTGGGATAGTCCGACCCATTCGAGCATATCGGATACTGGTTTGACTACGTCGGCTTCTTTGGCGCCTGCCAACCGCAGGGGCAGCGCTACATTGTCGAATGCAGAAAGGTGTTGAACCAAACGGAAGTCTTGGAAAACCACACCAAGCCGCCTGCGAAAATCAGGCAGGCGCGCGCGCGGCATCGTGATTATGTCTTTCCCGAACATCTGTATCGCGCCGCGCGAAGGGCGTTGTGCCAGATACAACAGTTTGAGCAGGCTGGTTTTCCCGGCCCCGCTTGCCCCTGTTAGAAAATAGAAGCTGCCCGGGAAGAGTGTGAAACTGAGATCGCTCAGCACCTCTGGATCGGTGCCATAGCGCAGCCCGACATTGTCGAATTTGACGATTTCGCTGGCGCCCTCATTCATGGTTCGGGCCTATCGCACGGCAGACTTCGGGAAAAGACCCAGATCGCAAGTTTGGACATCCGAGCGCATCAATGTGGAAAAAAGCATCGATTTTGGGCCCTTCGCTGCCCATGCACTTGTGCAGAAGGGGGCTAAGAGTAAGGAATCTGGGATCATGATCATTGCATGTCCAGCCTGTGATACCCGTTATGCCGTTCCTGACACCGCGATTGGGGATGAGGGGCGCACAGTGCGATGCGCCAAATGCAAGCATAGTTGGTATGAAGAACCCAAAGCGCTTGATCTTACAGAAATAGTCGAGTCGCCATTCGCGGCTGACACTCCGGAAGCAGCGCCTGCATCCGACACGGCACCAGAACCAGCACCACCGCCGGCTCCTCCATCGCCAGCGCCCAAGCCGGAAACCCCGACAGCCGAACAATCTGCGCCAGATGGCCCGTCTGTCAGTCACTGGAAATCGAGCGATGCGCGAGTATCGCCACCAACCACAGGAATCGCTTCACGCGCGCTACAACGCGGGCTGGCCGAGAAAGAAGCGGCGCAAGCCAAAGTCGCCAAGGCAGTCAAAGACAACGAAAAGGCAGAAGCTCCCGTTGAGGATGTGCCGGCCTTTGACGATGATCCGCTCGCAGATGAAGTGTCGAAAGGTTATGATGATGCTTTGGCCGACGATTTCGGTGCTGAAGCCGACGCGCTCTACGATGATGAACCGTTGGACAATCATCAAGGCGACTATGAAAGCGATTATGACGACGACGAAGCGTCGCAATTCGATTATAAGCCTCCTTTCACCTCGCGGCGCAATCCGCTTAAAATGTGGACCTTGGCGGCGGGTATCTTCGCATTCCTTGCAATCGGCACGGTAGTCGCGGTCAATTATTATGGCTTGCCAAGCTGGCTGCCTATCCAACAGCCTACCTTTGGGATTGGGCAAGATGAGTTGGAACTTGATTTTCCTGCTGCTCAACAGCGCACCGAGACCCTTGATACAGGCGAGGAAATTTTCCGAGTGAGCGGGTCGATCACGAATGCGGGCAGTGAAGCCAAGACAATACCCGATCTGCTCGTTGTTTTCCGCGATGAGCGTGACAAGCGAGTGGGTGATTGGGTTGTCGTTCCGTCAAAGAACAAACTTGCTCCGGGCGAAAGCCTGAATGTCGCGCAGGCGATTTCGGATATTCCAGCGACAGCGAAGGCCGCAGAGATCGGCTGGTCGCCCAATTAATCGGCTTGCCCGGTTTTGCTGCATGCAAAGCCCTTGCTCTGCGAATGGCTCCTTGCTAATGGCCCGCGCCTACCACGGGGAATAGCTCTGGCTTACCCCGGTTTTACGAGTGCGGTCGTGGCGGAACTGGTAGACGCGCAACGTTGAGGTCGTTGTGGGCTAACGCCCGTGGAAGTTCGAGTCTTCTCGACCGCACCATTCTTTTCAATTCTTGGCTGGCTACTTAGCCCCTTCACGCCCCGCTATTTCGCTGCGCGCGCGTCCAGCGCTTGCGCTGCCTTCACCCCGAATGTGATGAGGAATGGCACAAGGATTAGGCTCAGCGTGACTTTGGCTAGTATCTGTCCGATCAAGAGATCCATGATCGGAAAGAGCCCATAGAAGGCCAGGAAAATGAAGATCACTGAATCGAGCGCCTGACTAAGCGCCGATGCGATTGCCCCGCGAACCATCAACCCGACGGTGCTCGTATCTCCTTCTCCGCGCAACTTGTCGAAGATCCAGACGTTGAGGAGCAAGGAAACGATGTAGGCAGCAGGGCCAGCGGCCCAGACGCGCCAGACTGTATTGTGCACCCGTTCGAAAGCGGCGAGGTCTTCTGCTCGTCCTTCCAGCATTTCGACCGATGCAGGAAGATTTAGGACAAGTTGCATCAAAACCGAAGCGATCAGCAGCGGCAAAAACCCCCACCACACGATCCGCGTAGCTATGGCTTTGCCATAGAGCTGAGCCAATGTGCTGGAGATCACTACCAACAAGAGGAACGCGAAGATACCCGATTCAACTGCGAGCTGGGTCGGCCATAATTGTACTTGCTTGTAGGCGAGTACGCCTGCGAGCACTGTCATCCCGCCATAGAGCAAAACAAAGACAAACAGGCCCAGTGGCATGGAGACGCCTGCGCCTTCTGATTGAGATGCGGATTGGTTTGTGGTGTTTTCGGTTTCGCTCATCATGCAAGGCGTAAGGCCAGCGCGTACAAAAGAAAAGCCACCGCTTTGACTTGACCGAGCTTGGCGCAGCTTCGCTTGCGCAGACCGCGACAAAGTGCCACCCTTCGAAGCTAAGGGATTAATTGACAGGGGCGCCGACTAGCCATCGGCGGGAAAACAGCCATCTCACCTTATTTATACAGCATTGCCG
>CAZOLE010000136.1:0-5763 GCA_964580445.1 uncultured Porphyrobacter sp. | reverse complement strand
AGGATCTGGCGACAATTCAACCAGCCACTGTCGCAACCATGGCAATGCAGGCACTTAAAATTCCGACACCGACGGGCCATACACTCGACGGCGTGATCGAGATGCCAACGGGCCTATTGCGCGGTGCGGCTGTATTCGCCCATTGCTTCACCTGCACAAAGCAAAGCAAAGCAGCTGTGACTGTTTCGCGTGCGCTGGCCCGTGAAGGCATTGCTTGTTTGCGGTTCGATTTTACTGGCCTTGGCGCGAGTGAGGGCGATTTTGGACGCGCAGGCTTTGCGTCCGATATTTCCGATCTGATTGCCGTTTCCGATTATCTGAGCGAGCGCTTTCAAAGCAAATTGCTACTCGTCGGGCACAGTTTAGGGGGGGCTGCAGTGTTAGCTGCGGCAAGCGAGTTAGGTAGGGGCAAGGTTGCAGCGATTGCCACTATCGGGGCGCCTTCGGACGTCCCACATGTGCTGCACAATGTAAAAGGTGACCACGAAGCCATACGACGAGATGGATCGGGGCCGGTGACGATTGGTGGTAAGCAGTTTTCTTTGAGTCGAGAATTTCTGGAACGCACTGAAGCCGTCAACCTTTTGGACCTTGTGCGTGAATTGCGGTTGCCGTTTCTCGCAATGCACTCGCCCACAGACAACATCGTAGATGTTGCGCACGCTGGCGCGCTGTTCGATGCTGCGTTTCATCCCAAGAGCTTTGTCAGTTTGGCAGGAGCAGACCATCTCTTGACCGACAGTCGCGATGCCGACTTCGCAGCAAGCGTGATTTCCACTTGGGCCGAACGTTATCTGCCGCCAATGGAGGATGCCACGCACCCAGAGTCTGGTATTTTGGCACAAACGGGCCACGGAAAGTTCGGAACCGAGGTGCACACAACCACCCATCACTTTGTTGCGGATGAACCCCGTTCTTACGGCGGCGAAAATTCTGGCCCGACACCCTATGACCTTCTAAATGCCGCGCTTGGCACCTGCACTGCAATGACGATGAAGATGTACGCCGATCGCAAGGGTTGGCCACTTGAGGGCACGCGTGTTCTCGTGACGCATGAACGCGACCATGCCGTCGATTGCGAGGATTGCGAGGAAGGCCAAACGGTTCAAGCTCTTAAACGTGAGATCGAAGTACTGGGCAACGAGCTAACCGAGGATCAACGCGAAAAGATCATAGCGATTGCTGACAAGTGCCCGGTCCATAAAACTCTCGAAGGCGAACTGCACATTGTGACCAGCGAAAAGGTTTAAAGGCGGCTCCAGGAGCCAGCGCATACGAGCAAAAATGTAGCAGACAGGGCCAGAAGGGTGGCCAACTGCCATCCGGCAGCCGCTTGCTTCATTCCTCGGTCCCAAGTCCAGGCGGCCAAGACTCCCGTTACAATGGCACTAAGGGCAATTGTGAATGCGCCGTGTTGCTCGATCAAGGCCATAAAGATCGCAAAGACTGCGATCATCTGAATGACAAAAGCGCCGGTGAACCAAACAATTGGTATGGGGCGGTAAGAGGTGTCGGGTACCTCCCAATCCGGCACTGAGGCATCGGGGCGTGAGATACGCCGGTCACCCGCCATTATATCCTCTTCGCGTGGGTCAGGATATTTGCTGCTGTCAGGCATCAATCGTATCGCGGTCTACATCGCTCGCGTGGTTTTGAATAAAGTTGAACCGATGTTCGGGGTTGCGTCCCATCAATTGGTCTACCAGTTCTTTGACGCTCGCACGCTCTTCGAACTCGACAGGAAGGGTGATGCGGATAAGCGAGCGCGATTCCGGGTTCATGGTAGTTTCGCGCAGTTGCTGAGGGTTCATCTCACCAAGACCTTTAAACCGCCCCACTTCCACCTTCTTCCCTTTGAAAACCGTCGTTTCAATTCGAGCGCGGTCCTCATCGTCGGCGGCATAGCGGCTCTCTTTACCAGCAGTGAGGCGGTAGAGTGGTGGCTTGGCGAGGAACAAATGCCCTTTGCGAACCAAGTCAGGCATTTCTTGGAAGAAGAACGTCATCAGGAGCGTCGCGATATGGGCGCCGTCAACGTCCGCATCGGTCATGATAATAACCCTATCATAACGCAAGTTTTCAGCGTCGCACTCTTTGCGCATTCCGCATCCCAGCGCGAGCGACAAATCCGCGATTTCAGAGTTCGCGCGGATCTTATCTGCAGTGGCGCTGGCAACGTTGAGTATCTTGCCTCGGATGGGTAGGATCGCTTGCGTCTTGCGATTGCGCGCTTGTTTCGCGCTGCCGCCAGCGCTGTCGCCTTCGACAATAAACAGTTCGGTTTCCGCATCGCCTTCGCCCGAACAATCAGTGAGTTTACCAGGTAGGCGCAGCTTCTTGGCATTGGTCGCGGTCTTGCGTTTTATCTCGCGCTCTTGCTTGCGTCGGAGGCGCTCATCCATTCGTTCCATGACTTCGCCAAGTAGCGCCTTGCCGCGCTCCATATTGTCCGTAAGAAAATGATCAAAGTGATCGCGCGCTGCATTCTCGACAAGCCGCGCCGCATCGGGCGAAGTTAGTCGATCTTTGGTCTGCGATTGGAATTGAGGGTCACGAATAAAGACGCTCAGCATCACTTCCGCACCGGTCATCACATCGTCGGCTGAGATGTCCTTAGCTTTCTTAGTGCCGGTCAGCTCACCAAAGGTGCGCAACGCTTTGGTCAAAGCCGCTCGCAAGCCTTGTTCATGCGTTCCTCCGTCGGGGGTCGGCACGGTGTTGCAATACCAGCTCGTCGATCCGTCTGAATAAAGCGGCCAGGCAATGGCCCATTCGACCCTGCCCAATGATTGCTCCGCGTCATCATCCGGAAAATCCTGATTGCCAGTAAAGGGCTGAGCGGTGACGCATTCGCGCGCGCCCACTTGTTCCGCGAGATGATCTGCAAGGCCGCCAGGAAACTTGAACGTGGCCTCTGCGGGCACATCTTCAGAGGTGAGGCTTTCTGCACAGCGCCAGCGGATTTCAACGCCAGCAAACAGATAGGCTTTGGAACGTGCGAGTTTAAACAACCGGTGTGGTTTGAACTGGCGATCACCAAATATCTCTGTGTCCGGAGTAAAGGCTACCATGGTCCCGCGCCGGTTTGACGCGGCGCCAAGCTCTTGCAGTTTGCCCAGCGTTTGACCCTTCGCAAACTCCTGCGCGTAAAGCTGTTTGTCGCGCGCAACTTCTATCCGAGTGTCGGACGACAACGCGTTGACGACGCTAACTCCCACGCCATGCAGGCCGCCTGAGGTCGCATAAGCCTTGCCAGAGAATTTTCCGCCTGAGTGTAGCGTCGACAAAATCACTTCGAGTGTGGACTTGCCCGGAAACTTGGGGTGCTCATCAACTGGAATGCCGCGGCCATTGTCCGAAATGCATAAGCGATTGCCCTCTTCAAGTCGCACTTCGATCCGGTTCGCATGCCCTGCAACCGCTTCATCCATCGAGTTGTCGAGCACTTCAGCAGCTAAATGGTGGAGCGCTCTGTCGTCTGTCCCGCCAATATACATGCCGGGCCGGCGACGCACGGGCTCGAGCCCTTCCAGGACTTCGATAGATGAGGAATCATAGTCGCCGCTTGAAGCGGGCGCATTTTCAAAGAGATCGTCGGACATGGCCCTCGGTATAGGGTGCAGCCGCGCTCGCTAACAAGCGCAGCCGTGTCCGTTTTGCTCAGTTCCCGAAGCTGTTGGGTGCTGCGTCCACAGATACTACACGGTTGCCTTGCACTTCACGCACTTCCAGAGCGCGTTGCACCACTCCATTCTGCGAGAAACGGAACGCGCCATCCACACCAAGGAAACCGCCGCTGTCATAGAGGCGGACTTTCGGGAAACGATTGCCGACCTGCCAACTTTGGGCGATCCGCAGCGTTAGCAGCACCGAATCGTAGCCGAGTGTGGCAATCCGATAGGGTTTACTGCCAAACCGGCCCTCGTAACTTTCCGAAAAGCGCCGGAACCGGCTGTCTGAAACCGCTGCGAAGATCGCTCCGTTAACCGAAGGCGCTCGTGTAACAGCCACTTCACCGCTCCATAATTCGGTACCGAGCAAGCGAGTGTTGCCTCCGCGTTTGAGCTCATCGGCTGCCGGGACGGCCAAGCGTACGCCATCAGCGATCAACACCGTGTCATAGCCTCCGCGTGAGCGTAGCCGCTGGGCTGCGCTAACAACGGAGGTATTGCTCCGGCTATAACGCTCGAACGATGCCAATTTGCCGCCATGTTGGTTCACGGCTGAGGTTAGCGCAGAATAGGAACGTTGGCCATAGTCGCCTTCTGGCAGCAACGCACCGAAGTTGCGTGCGCCTTTGGAGCGCGCATAGCGCACAGCCCGATCAATCGACTGTTCCGGGATATGACCCATAACGAAGACATCACCGCTTGCTGCACTGGTGTCGTTTGAGAATGCAATTGCTGGCACGCCAACGGGGGCTGCGGCCGAACGGACTGCCTGAACATTTGCGGACAGCAAAGGCCCAAGGATCAAACGATTGCCATCAGCGATAGCCTGCCGCGCAGCAGAGGCTGCGCCGTTCGAGGTATCGTATGTGGTGATGCACAGATTGCTCGCATTGGTATCGATCAGAGCCATAGTGGTCGCGTTAGCCAAAGCTTGGCCTACGGCGGCGTTCTGACCCGTTGTTGGGACAAGCAAAGCGATGCGATGTCGCGCCGCGTCAGTGGGCAGGGCAGTTGGGCTTGGCAATGGCGTTGGATCAGGCGTTGCCACTGTCTCTGGAATTGATGCGGTTGTCGTTGGCTCTCCGCCCTTCGGGATGATTGCACAGCCGCTCAATAGCGCAGCCGTACCCGCTACCATCCAAGCGCGCGGGCTGAACAGTTTGCTTAAAATGCTTGTGCTTAACTTCGCACCCTCACCGGAATTCAAACGCTTCATTCTTGCCGACCCCTGTCCGCTGCTTCAATAGATGGGCTGTGAACCCAAATCCGTCTGAAACATCAATGTCTCAAACACTTTCTGCTGGCCTCTATATAGTGGCGACGCCGATTGGCAATCTGAAGGATGTAACCCTGCGGGCAATTGAGACGCTTCAGGGGTGCGCCGTGATCGCATGCGAAGATACGCGCGTGACGGGCAAACTGCTCAAGCATTTTGAAATTGCCACAAAGATGCAGCGTTACGATGATCATGCCTCGGACGAGGTGCGAGTGCGGCTTTTGGAACGTGCGCGCAATGAACCCGTCGCCTTGGTCAGTGACGCAGGTACGCCATTAATTTCTGACCCGGGCTATCGATTGGTTAGAGAAGCTCGCGACGCCGAGATTGCGGTGGTGACGGTGCCGGGAGCGTGCGCCGCGATTGCGGGAATTAGCATTTCTGGACTACCCAATGATCGTTTTCTTTTTGCAGGGTTCTTACCGGGCAAAGAGAAGGCCCGCGGTGATGTCTTAGCTGAGTTTGCGAGCATCAAAGCCACGTTGATCTTCTACGAAACCGGTCCGCGTTTAGTGCGCAGTTTGGAAGCAATCGCTGAAGCATGGCCCACTCGGGAAGTCGCTGTCGCGCGCGAACTGACCAAGTTGCACGAGGAATGCCAAACGGGTTCTGCGCATCAATTAGCGCAGCACTATTCTCAGCATCCACCCAAGGGTGAGATCGTGCTGATGATCGGGCCGCCCGTTGAGGAAGCTGCCGGAAACCCCGATGAGTTGCTGCGCGCAGCTTTGGAGAACTCAAGCCCTAGCAAAGCGGCGGGTAAGGTCGCGAAGGAAACCGGGTTGGACCGCCGTGAACTCTATGCCCGCGCGTTGG